>NZ_JANSJB010000111.1:0-4771 GCF_047462355.1 Synechococcus sp. H55.9
TCGGCGGCGGCGGTGGCGGCAGACCAGGCGGTGGTGGCCTTGGGATCGGATACGGGGGGATCGATCCGCCAGCCGGCAGCCTTCTGTGGCGTGGTTGGCCTCAAGCCCACCTATGGGCTGGTCTCCCGCTATGGGCTGGTGGCCTTTGCCTCTTCTCTGGATCAGGTGGGGCCGTTTGGGCGCACGGTGGAGGATGTGGCCCTGCTGCTGCAGGGGATTGCCGGCCACGACCCCATGGACTCCACCAGCCTTAGGGTGGAGATCCCGGACTATAGCCAGGCTTTGATCCCCGATATCAAAGGCTTCAAGATTGGCGTCATCCGCGACCTGCTGGGGGAAGGGTGTGGGGAAGAGACCCGCGCGGCTGTGCAAGCGGCCATCCAACACCTGCAGGAGCTGGGGGCAGAGATCCTGGAGATCGACTGCCCCAGCTTTCGCTACGGCCTGGCCACCTACTACATCATTGCCCCTTCGGAAGCTTCTTCCAATCTGGCCCGCTACGACGGCGTCAAGTACGGCCTGCGGGAACCTGCCGACTCGCTCTTGGCTATGTATGGCAAGACCCGCGCCCGCGGCTTTGGGCCGGAGGTGAAGCGGCGCATCATGATCGGCACTTATGCCCTCTCTGCCGGCTACTACGATGCCTACTACCTCAAGGCCCAGAAGGTGCGCACCTTGATCAAGCAAGATTTTCTGCGGGCCTTCGAGAAGGTGGATGTGTTGGTCAGCCCCACCACCCCCACGCCGGCTTTCAAAAGCGGCGAGCGGGAGGATCCCTTGAGCATGTACCTGTGCGACCTGATGACGATCCCGGTCAATCTGGCGGGCTTGCCGGGGCTAAGCCTGCCCTGTGGCTTTGCCGATGGGCTGCCGATTGGCTTGCAAATCGTGGGCAACGCCCTGCAAGAGAGCAAGGTGCTGCGGGTGGCCTATGCCTACGAGCAAAGCACCGACTGGCACCAGCGACGGCCCCCACTGGAGCAGCCTTCGATTGAAAAGACCCAGGGATCTGCCCCCGTCCAGCCCGGCAAAGGGAGCAAAAAAGCCAAAAGCTGAGGATCCAGCAGCTAGGCAATGCCCATCTGGTTGGCCGCCGAGAAGCGCTCCATAAAGCGCAGGAAGCGATCCCACTCGGCTTCTGTTTCCATGTCGTAGATCACTTCCAGGGCCTTGAATTCTCCGTTTAGGAACTTGGCCTTGATGTTGCGGGTGGTCAGCTCCCCTTCTTCGTCGATCATCCGCATGCCGAGGATGTTTTGCGTGTCGGACTTCAGCTCCTCGAAGCGAAAAATGGCGGATCCCCGCTTGCCGGTTTTGGATTTCAGCAGCCGTACTTGGGTGGGCACTTCTGGAATGCCGGGAGAAAATTCGATACTGACCATGATGCTTAAAAAAATAACCGATTCAGGCCATTATAGTTGTTCCAGATACGATTAAGACACTTTGCCGCTAGCGGCCCAAACGCTCCGCGCCGCTCACGCGACCACCCCCAGCCCCTCTCCCTGGGGGAGCAGCCCCTCACCCCCAGCCCCTCTCCCTGGGGGAGAGGGGAGCTGGAGAGCAACGGACAGGCTGTTCCATAATCTTTTGCAATGACTATGTGATGAGCGGATCCTAGGCTAGAAACTTTTTCAACTCGCAAGCGGCCATCTGTTCCAAGTGGTGGCTGGCCTGACGCTGGGCTTCGGTCACATCCGGGATCCGGTCGCAGAGGGCAGCAACTCCAATTGGCAAAGGTCGGGCGGCCAAGTCGGCCCGGGCTGCCGGGGTGGCCTGGCCACAGAGAATCAGCAGGGGCTTCTGGGCTGCCATGGCCAGCTCCAGCACCACTCCTACCACTTTGCCCATGCTGCTCTGTTCGTCAAGGCGGCCCTCGCCGGTCACCACCAGGTCACAGCGGTGGATGCGCTCCGCCAGAGCCAAGTGCTGGGCCAGCAAGTGGATCCCCGACTCCAGGGTGGCGCCTAAAAAAGCCACCAATCCTGCCCCTAGCCCGCCGGCGGCGCCGGCCCCTGGGATCCCGTCCACAGTCCGGCCCAGGTCGCGCTCCACCACTCTGGCCCACTGCTGCAGTGCCTGCTCCAACTGCCGCACTTGAGAAGGGGTGGCGCCCTTCTGGGGGGCGAAGACGGCAGCCGCCCCCAACGGGCCGGTGAGGGGGTTCTGCACATCGCAGAGGCCGCGGATGCACTTGCCCAGCCAGACAGGCTGCTCGGGCGGCTCGATGCGCGCCAGGCGGGCCAGCTCCCCTCCCCCCCAGCCAATGGGATCCCCGGCCTCATCCAGGAGGCGATAGCCCAAGGCCTGCGCCATCCCTGCGCCCGCATCGACGGTGGCGGATCCGCCCAGCCCTATCCAGATCTCGGCAATGGGATCCCGGCAGACGGCCCGCAACAGCTCCCCCAAGCCATAGGTGGTGGTGCGGGTGGGATCCCGCCGCTGTGGGGGCACCAAGGTCAGGCCGGCCACCTGGGCTACTTCCAGCAGCGCCCGCTCGCCCGCCACCCCGTATTCGGCCCAGACGGGATCCCCCAGCGGGCCGGTGACCCACAGCCCTCGTTTTTCTCCCCCCAGCGCCGGCAACAAGGTCTCCAGGGTGCCCTCGCCCCCATCGGCCAGAGGGAGCAGCTCCACCGCGGCCTGGGGCAACACTTGTTGGATCCCGCGGGCCATGCTCGCTGCCGCTTCCGTGGCCGTCAGGGATCCCTTGAAGCTATCCGGGCAGACCAAAATCCGCCGGGGCGCGCGCGGATCCCATTCCTTTTGTCCCCAATTCGACATAACCCAAAGTTTGGCTCGGCGAGGCTGTTCCAGCGCTAATTGTCCGGGATCCTTTCCCAGAGGGCCAGCCACCCCAGTTTCAAGGCTGGCCCCAGCACCCGCCAGGGACGAAAGCGAACCACTAGGGATCCCTGTCCGCGCCAGCCGCTGCGGGCGAAGGTAAGGCGCAGATGTTGGGCCAACGGGGGGGGCAGAGCGGCGATCAACCCTAGGCATTGCCCCGTCAAGGCCGGGTCGGCAAAGCCGATTTCTAGGCCACCTTGCCAGGACTGGATCTGGATCCCCTTGGCCAACTGCTTCAGAAGGGGCCAGAAGCGAGGCCAGTCGGCAAAGGAGAGACGGCAGCCCACCCGGGCCGGCCAATGCCCGCGAACGCAGAGGGATCCGCAGCGCCATTCCCACCCCCGACGGCTGCCCCGCAGAGCCAAGCCCCCCCACCCGCGCCATTTCCAGCTCCAGGCGAGGGGGCCTTGCCAAGGCTTGCGGTAGCGTAGCAGGAGCTGTTGTGGCCAGAACAGAAACAGCCCCAACCCAGTGACCAGCAGCAGCCCTGCCAGGTACTTGATGATCTCAAGCCAGCCCATAGCGGGCCAGAAAATGGGGCAAATCGACTACCTGACAGGTGTAGGATCCCTGCATCACCAGCCGCCCCTGCTGCGTGATCTCCACCTGAAACTGAACGCGCCTTCCCTCCACTTGCACAACCTCAACCTGAAGGTGTAGAGGATCCCCCACCACAGCTGCTGAGCAGTGTTCTAGGACAAAGCGGATCCCGACTGCCGCTTCTTCCCCCTCGTAAAAAGGCTGCAAGGTGTTGTGGCCACATCGCTCGATCAGCGCCAACAGAGCTGGGGATCCGATCACCCTCACGCCGGGGTTGCCCAGGGCCTCAGCCGTCTGCTCGGGGCCGGGGATCCCTTGCCAGGTGCCACGGGTGCCGAGGGGAAGGAGTTTCACAACCCTAGAACCTCAACGCTAGCGGGACGCTGTTCTGGACTGCCACCAGCGCCAGCCCTGCCCAAGCAAAAGGAACAGAGCCAGGATCCCAACGCTGGCCGCCAGCACCAGGGCCCGCTCCAGGCGGGTGGCATAGAACCCCGTCACCGTCCAGTTGCGGCTGAGGTTGGATCCGAGGATGGCGAGCGTGGCCAGGCCCAAAGCTTGGATCCCCGTCCAAGTCGCCCTTCTCCCTTCTTGGTTCAAGGCTATGGGCCGCAGCGCCGCCAAGATCAAGGCGGTGATCAAGGCTGCCAGCAAGAAAGCTGCTTGCGGCTGGGCATGGACGAAATAGCCCACCCCCAGCGGCAGGAGCAGGCTGCCCAGCGTCAGGCCGACCCCGGTTTGCAGGGGTTTGTCCAGCCCGTGCAGCCAGTAAAGAAGCGCAGCCAAGGCCATGGCCGCCATGCCCAAGTAGAGCGCCGCCGATACGTAGGGCTGGGTGAGGTCGATCCCGGCCACCTGCAGGTTGAACTGGTGCAGCAGGTTTTGCAGCAGGGGTCGGGCCGACAAAAACAGGGCAGCCATCGCCCCCCAGCGGCTGGGAAAAGCCAGACACCCCAGCCCCAGCAGCGCCGCCCCGTAGGATCCCCCCAGCCGCAACGCCAGCAGCGCCCCACCGCCTACCAGCGTCAGGCTCACACAGGCCCGCCAGAGCAAGGCCTCTTTCCCCTCGGGTGCCGGGATCCTGCTCTCCAAAGCCAGTAGAGCCCACGAGAGCAACACCCCCGCCCCGTACAGCAGCGCCCAAAAGGGATCCTGGTACAGCCCGTTGCGCACCAGAGCCAGGGCCAGCGCCGTCGCCACCAGCCATCCCACACCGTGCCCCAGGGCCGACAGCAGCCGGTTGGATTCCACCTCGCTGTCGGGTGAGGACTCTGTCCCGCTGGCGCGAACGGGAACAGTCAACAAGGGCAGGGTGCCCGCCACTAGGCTGAGGGCGGCCAGACCAACAGGTAACAACACCGGCCAAGGGAGATCTGGCAGAGATTCC
>NZ_JANSJB010000111.1:4871-7225 GCF_047462355.1 Synechococcus sp. H55.9
CCCATCAGCACAGACAGCATCTCTTCTTCAGCCAAGCAGCCCAGCAACGGGATCCCCACCAAGCCCATCCCCAGGCCGCAGCCCCACAACAGCAGGGAAAAAGCAGCTCCCGCCTCAGATCCCTCGAAGGCGCCGCCGGCTACACCCTGCCAGGTGGCCAAGCTGAGCAGCAGCACCGCCAGCCCCTGCCCGGCCCGCCCACAGCCGCCCAAGCCCAGCAGCCCCAGTCCCACCAGCCCTCCCAACAGCAGGGCCAGCGGAACCGGTTCCGGCAACTGTCCCAGCCCCGCCCCCAGCGCTGCCAGGGCCGCCAGGCCCAGTCCCATTGCCGGCTGCCAACGGCGCAGGGATCCCCAGCGGCGATAGCGAATCGCTTCCAACAGCAGAACCACTAAGCCAATCGCTGCGGCAATCGCCAGCACTCCGCTTGCCATCTCCCCCTCCTGACCAACCCTTCCTCAACTATCGCCGATCTTGCAGCCGGGGAAGAGGCAGTGCTCGGGCCGCCGAGGCGATGGCAAAGATAAGCTGGAAAAGAGCAGCGAGCAGGCGTTCATGTCTTCCGAGCATTACAAGTTTGACCTTTTCTTGCGCTACCACCGAGAGCAGGCGCGGTGGGCGCGGCAACTGGCCGAGCGGCTGGATCGGGAGGGGTTCAAGGTCTGGTTTGACCGCTGGATGCTGCAGCCGGGAGACGACCGCCGGCTGGAGCTGCAACTGGCCATCGAACAATGCCGCTGGATCGGGGTGGTGGCCTCGCCGGAGTTTGTTGCCGATCCCTGGCCTAGAGATGAGCTCTACAGCGGCTTCTCCCACGCTCCGCCCCGACAGAACCAGCGCCTGCTGACGCTGCTCCACACGCCCGCCGAGCTGCCCCGCCCCCTGGCAGAAGCACCGCTGCTGGATTTTAGCGGCTCTGAGGAAGATCCGGTGCTGTTTGAGTACCGGGCCCGGGAGCTGATGCACTTTTTGGATCCCAGCTTCCCCACCCCTGGAGATCTGCAGCGATTTCGGCTGCAATACCGCCGCCGCGAGGAACCTCCTGAAGATGAGGAAGTGCGGGGGTTCCAAGCTTTCCTACGAGCCATTCAGCTAGCCATCCTGCGCATTGCCACCGGCGAAATGCCCTCTGCCACACCGGAGGAAGGGGCACGCAAGATTGCCATTTTGCAATTTCTTCAGCGCCTGTTCCAGTGGAACAGCGCCGATATTCAATTCGATCGGGCCGAGGAGTGGCGCAAGCGGGGCAACCTAACCGAAGCCCTGGCCGCCTACGACCGCGCTTTGAACATGGATCCCAACTTCGCCCTGGCCTGGAGCCGCCGCGGCGATGTGCTGGTGCAGTTGGCCCGCTACCGCGAGGCGGTGGATAGCTACAACGGATCCCTGAGCATCAACCCCTACGACGAGGAGACGCGGCTGCGCCTGGCCCTGATTCTGGGGCGCCTGGGCCAGTACAAAGCGGCGGTGGTCAACTACGACAAGGTGCTGGAGAGCAACCCGGAGGACGCCCTGGCCTGGCACAACCGCGGCATTCGCCTCATGCAACTGAAGCGGCCCAAGCTGGCCCTCAACAGCCTGAACAAGGCGCTGCGCTACAACCCCCAACAGCCCCGCACCTGGCTGGCGCGTGGGATCGTGTTGCGGCGGCTGCGGCGGCCCAGCTCGGCGGCGGCCAGCTTTGCTCGGGTTTTGAAGCTCAACCCCAGAAGTGGCCGGGTCTGGCGCTACCAAGGCAATGCCCTGTTCCACTGCCAGCGGCTGCGCTCGGCCATCGAGTGTTACAAGCGCTCGCTGCGGCTGCGCCGCCGGGATCCCATTACGCTCCACAACCTAGGGGTGGCTCTGCTGCGCCTGGGGCAGTATCGGCTGGCCAGCAAAGCCCTGGAACGTGCCCTGCGCTACGACGCCGACAACCCCAAAAGCTGGTACGCCCGCGGCGTGGCCTTCCAGAAATTGGGCTACCTGAAGGAGGCTTGCATCCACTTTGAGGAGGCCCTGAAGATCCGGCCAGAGGACTTCCCGGCTCGCTATGCCCTGGCGGTGACACAGCAGGAGCTGGGGCAATACGAGGCCAGCCTGGAGCAGTTCCGGAGCTTGGTGCAGCAGCGTCCTGGCAGCTTTGCCTGCTGGTTTGGCCAGATCACCAGCCTGCGCCGCCTGGGCCGATTGGAAGAAGCCCTTGCCGCCGCCCAAGAGATGACCCGCCTCAACGAACGGGATCCCTGGGGCTGGTTTGCCTTGGGCCTGGTCTATGGCGACCTGGGGGATGCAGAGAAAGCGGCGCAAGCCTACTCGCGCGTCCTGGAGCTCACCCCAGAAGACGCGGTGGCCCTCAACAACCGCGCCTGGGA
>NZ_JANSJB010000112.1:0-7164 GCF_047462355.1 Synechococcus sp. H55.9
GCGAGCTGGCTCATGCCCGTCTGCAAAGCGGATCCCAACTGCTCTCCCCATCGCTGAGAGCGACGGCTGAGATCTGTTAACAACGCTCGCATGTCTTCCATGATCAGACCTTAGATTAGACTTAATCTGTGAAAATTGTTCGCGTCAGCGGCGTGTAGCACCTCGAACCTCTGCCCCCGTCCAGGATGGGTTTGAGTTGAGGTACTCACTCACAGATTCTCTGCCGCCGACGAATCCGCTGCACCAACCACAGCCCCAGAAAATAGCTGACGAGAGCTCCCCAAAAGCCGACAAACGCACAACCGACAAACAGCGTGCCCGACACCTCCAGGCCCCACTGCATCCAGTTTCGCCAAGTGGCCGCCACCAGCTCTGTGGTGGGAAGGACAGTCCGGGATCCCAGCAGCCATTCTCCCACCTGATAGTTAAAGGCATAGATGGGCACATAGGTGAGGGGATTGCTCACCCAGGTTCCTGCTGCCGCTACTAACTTATTGCCTCGAAATGGAATGGCCAGCACCAGAGCAGCCAGGGTTTGAAAGCCAAAAATCGGGAAGCAGCCGGCAAAAACCCCTACCGCCAAGCCGCGGGCAATTTCCTTGGGCGACGATTGCAGCCGCAACAGCCGCAGGTAAAGATAGCGCAGCCAACGCTTCCAGGCAGAACCCTGGCGGGCCGAGGTCGGCCCCAGTTGAGATCCAGAGTAGGAGCGGGAATAAAGCCCAGGGGATCCCGACGAAGGTTCAGAGAAAGAGGGCAGCCTCAACCAAAAGAGGGGGCTCATGGTGGCAAAAAGGGCAACGGAGGGAAGGTGTTAACTCCTGTAAATCCAGTGTATCTTTCCTGCCGTCGGCAAATCCAGGTCGGCAGCAACAGGATGAGGCTGGAGGATCCATTGAAGGGCGCTAGCTGAGCTTGTCCACCAAGGCCAGCACGAAGTGAAGACTCAAGTAGGAAACCAGCGCCACCAAAAACAGGAACAGGGCAATGCTCAGCCCAGATCGCAGGGCGACCCATTCTCTCTTGGGGTCAGGCTTTTCGGGGGGAGTTGTCATCAGAGCAAGTAGAGCAGGATAAACAACACAATCCAAACTCCGTCCACAAAGTGCCAGTAGATCTCAGCAGCCTCGACGCCAAAGTAGTGTTGGGCGCTGTAGTGGCCCGGCTTCAGGGATCGCCAGAGCACCGCCAAAATAAACAGCAACCCCGCCGCCACGTGCAGCCCGTGGAACCCCGTCAAGACATAGAAGGTACTGGCAAACAAGTTGGTGGTGAGGCCAAACTCCAGGTGGCTGTACTCGTAGAGCTGCCCGGCCAGGAAGATGGCCCCCATCAGGGCAGTGAGGGCAAACCACAGCCGCAATCCCTTGACGTTATTGGCCTGGATGGCAGGCTTGGCCTGGTGGATAACCAAGCTGCTGGCGAGCAAAATTGCCGTGTTGATCCCAGGCAAGAGCAATTCCCGCTCCGGCGTCCCTTCCGGCGGCCAGACCGGGGCCGTGAGGCTGTAGGCCAAATAGGCCATGAACAGGCCCAAGAACAGACAGCCTTCCGCTACCAGGAACATCAGCAGACCAAAAACGCGATGATCTGGGTGCTCGACATGAGCGGCATGGGCCTGAGTGTGGCCGACCATCAAGGCATCAGAAGCGAGGGATCCTTGCATATTCCTGTCCACTTAAAATCAATTTTCGCCAAATTCCAGAGACTTCTCGAAACTGTAGGGGCAGCCCAGCCAAGATCAAGACGGGAATACCCGACGAGCAGAGGATGGATACCCAGCGGGCAAGTCTCCTGCTAAGAAGAAGTAGGCTCCGCCTCAGCCAGCGCCAGCTCCCGCAAGCTCTGCAACTGGGCGGCCAAGTAATCCAAAGTCTCCTTGCTGTGCAGGCCGTAGTCGTAGGGGCCAGTTAGCAGGATGGGATCCCCGTAGAAGTTGTGGGCAGGCGGTGGGGAAGAAGTTGTCCACTCCAGAGTTAGAGCCTGCCAGGGGTTGTCTCCGGCCTTGGGCCCAGCTACCCAAGAGTAGATGGCGTTCACCAAGAAGGGCAGCGTGGAGATGGCCAGAATGAAGGCACCCACCGAGCTAATCCAGTTGAGGTCGGCAAATTGCGGGTCGTACTGAGCCACGCGGCGGGGCATGCCCATTAGACCCAGCTTGTGCATCGGCAAAAAGCACATGTTGAAGCCGACAAAGGTCAGCGCAAAATGCACCCGTCCCCAGAACTCGTTCAGCAGCCGGCCGGTCATCTTGGGGAACCAGTGGTAGAGGCCGGCATAGATGCCAAACACGCTGCCGCCAAACAACACGTAGTGCAGGTGGGCCACCACAAAGTAGGTGTCGTGGACGTGGATATCCAACGGCACCGAAGCAAGGATGATCCCGCTCAAGCCGCCGATGACGAACATGGAGATAAAGCCCATGCCAAACAACATGGCTGACCGGAAGTGGATCTTGCCGCCCCAGAGAGTGGCCAGCCAGCTAAACACCTTGATCCCGGTGGGAACGGCAATGGCCATGGTGGCGATCATGAAGAACACCCGCATCCAGTCGGGGGTACCGCTGGTAAACATGTGGTGAACCCAGACAATCAAGCCCAAAAAGCAGATGGCCAAGCTGGAGTAGGCAATGGCTTTGTAGGCAAAGATGGGCTTGCGGGCATGCACCGGCAAGATCTCCGAGATCATGCCGAACACCGGCAGAACCATGATGTACACCGCCGGGTGGGAGTAAAACCAGAACATGTGCTGGTACACCACCGGATCCCCGCCGCCGCTGGGGTTGAAGAAGGCCGTGCCCGCCAACAGGTCAAAGCTAAGCAGGATCAGCGCCCCAGCCAGAACCGGCGTCGCGATGAGAGTGATGATGGAAGCAGCCAGCATCGCCCAGCAAAACAGAGGCATATCCTCCATCTTCATGCCGGGCATGCGCATCTTGAGGATGGTTGTAATAAAGTTCACGGCCCCCAGAATGGAAGAGGTTCCGCCTAACAAAATGCTCAGGATCCAGAGTTCTTCTCCCACTTTGCCACTGATGAGGCTCAGCGGCGGATACGAGGTCCAACCCGCTGCCGGGGCCTCGAGGAAGAGGCTAGCCAGCAGCAAAAGGCCGCTGGGTGGAATTAGCCAAAAGGCGACGGCGTTTAGCCTAGGAAAAGCCATGTCCCGCGCCCCGATCATCAGCGGCACCAGGTAGTTGCCAAAGCCCCCCATCAAAGCCGGGACAATCCACAAAAAGATCATGATTGTGGCGTGCAAGGTAAAGGCGCCGTTGTAGCGCTCAAAACCGAGAAAGTCGGCTTCGGGGGTGGCCAGCTCGGCCCGCACGGCTGTAGCCAGCGCTCCCCCCACCAAGTAGAAGAAAAAGGTGGTCACCAAATACTGGATCCCGATCACCTTGTGGTCGGTGGAGAAGGTAAAAAAGCGCCACCAGGGCTCGGCGGCAGGCTCCAGGCTGGCTTTGGGGGCGGCGGCAAAGGTGGGATTGTCCTGTAGCTGGGTCATGGCAAAAGGCTCCTACTGGCGTCACCAGAACGTCCGTCAAGGGGAAAGGGATCTCTCTAGCCCGCTGAGGGAAGGGATCCCGTTTGCGTCAGCGAGAGGGAGTCCTTGGGCAGTTGGAGTAGATCAGCAGGCGAGAGGCCCAAACGCTGCTGGTGAACTTGGACAAAGGCAGATTGTGGGTGAGGGTGGCGCTCAGCCAAGGCCAGGGCGCCGGTTCCGCCCCGAGCAGCCACAATTTGCTCCTGCTGCCAGCGCTCGAACTCTTCCGGCGTCTCCACAATCAGTTGCCCAGCCATCACCCCATGGTAGGGGCCGCATAGCTCGGCACAGATGATGGGATAGGTTCCTAGCTGCGTGGGCACAAACTCTAGGTGAGTCTCTCGGCCAGGGATCAGATCCTGCTTGAGGCGAAATTGCGGCACCCAGAAAGCGTGGTTGACATCCATAGCCGTCATGTTCAAGCGCACCCGCTTGTTAAGAGGCAGGTGCAGCTCGCCGGCCACCAAACCCGACTCCGGATAGGTGAACATCCAGGCATATTGCATGCCCTGAACTTGAACCACCAGCTCTGGCCGGCCTGTTTCTTTTCCGGGCAGCACTGCAGGGGTGTAAGCATAGCCCGGATCCCCGGCTTCTGCCTCGTAGGCAGACCCCATCGCCATGGCCGCGTGGACGTGGCCGCCAACATCGGCGCCCCCATACACCGCCTGATAGACATCGAGACTGGCCAGGCCCAACCAGAGGATGATCACCGCCGGCACCGCCGTCCACACGATCTCCAGCAGCACGTTGCCGTGGTTGGGATCCCCATCTCCTCGATCGCCCCGCCGCTTACGGTAGCGGATAATGCAGTAGAGGAGTACCCCTTGCACCACCAAGAAGATCCCGGTGGCGAGGGTGATTGTGCTGTTGAAGAGGCTATCGAACAAGGGAGCTGAGTCGGCTGCTGATTCGGGAAGCAGATGGTGGTTCTGGCCGTACCAGAGGCTGGCCAGGGTCAGCAGAACTCCGATACCCACCAAAAGGATGTTGCTCAGGGCACTCACGACTGCTTTTCCCCACTGCAAGAAAGGCTTACTCCAGCAGATTGCCCAATAGGGCCTGCCGGATTGAACTTGGCTTTTTATACCTCTCAGATGCTAGCTCACAGGAATCGGAGAGGATGGCTCAGGCTTATGGATCTCTTCAGGATCTTCCAGGGATCGGCAGTTTCGGCAGACCTGCGCAGGGGCCGTACTACACGACTCTGGTGGAGAGGCATCTCTCCGAACAGAGGTTCTCGTTGCCCGTAGCCTGAGGTAGCGTGGGATAACCCCGCCAGTTGGGGGGTTAGAGAGATTCTGCACCGTTGTTTCGCCAATGTCTTTTCCCCATTCATCGGCGACCTTTCTATCTGGCTTAGGGGATCCCCTGCCGATCCAAACCCCATCGACCGTCTCGGAGTTGGCCGGCATCCTCAAGGAGTGCCAGGGGCGGAAGGTGCTGCCGCTGGGGCAGGGGAGCAAGTGGAGCTGGGCCCAGGTTGCCGAGCCGGTGGATCTGGCTCTCAGCACCTCTGGCTTACGCCGGCTTATCGACCATGCGGCTGCCGATCTCACCGTCACGGTGGAAGCCGGTATGACCCTGGCAGAACTGCAACCCATCTTGGCAGAGCGGGGGCAATGGTGGCCGGTGGATCCCCTCTATCCAGATCGGGCCACCCTAGGGGGCATCATCGCCACCGCCGATACAGGTTCTCTGCGCTGGCGCTACGGTGGGATCCGCGACTTGCTGCTGGGCATAACCTGGGTGCGGGCGGATGGGGAGGTGGCCAAAGCAGGCGGGCGGGTTGTCAAGAATGTTGCCGGCTACGACCTGATGAAGCTGTTCACCGGATCCCTGGGCAGTTTGGGGATTCTGACCCAGGTAACCCTGCGGCTTTATCCTTTGCCAGCAGCCCAGTCTACGTTGCTGGCTACGGGATCCCTGCCGGAGTTGGAGGTCTTGTGTCGGCAGGCGCTGACCGGCCCGGTTAACCCTGTGGGGGTGGATCTCTGGCTGAGGGCAGGGGGAGCTCAGGCCTGGCTCAGCTTTCATGGCTCGCAGCGAGCGGTTGCCCAACAGATGACCCAAATGCGGCGGCTGGCCCCCGCAGGGCTAACTTTGCAGGAAGTGAGTCCCAGCTCTCTGCCCCTGCCTCAACCCGGCTCAGAGGCGGTGCTGGCCAAGTTTGGGTGCCTGCCCAACCAGAGCCTGGCCACATTGGAGCAGTTTCAAGCTCTGTTTCCCGAGGCGCAGGTGCAACTGCACCGCGGCTGTGGGCTGGGACGGGCTTGGCTGGTTCAGCCAGAAGTGGGATCCCTGCTGCAACTGCAGCGCCACCTCAAGTCTGTGGGCGGATTTCTCCTGCTTCTGGAAGCCCCACCGGCCCTGAAGCGGGCTCTTCCCCCCGACTTTGGCCCAGCCACCAGCTTGATGCGCAGGCTGAAGCAGCAATTCGACCCCACCGGCACCTTTAGCCCCAGTTGGATATGAAGGCCACCGCTTCTTCCCCGGCATCCTGCTGGCCAAACGGCTGGTTCCGGTGCATGATAGATCTATAAGAACTTGAAACATTTCTTAATATCACTTCTCGGGATCTCAGCGTCAAAGCCAAAAAAGAGGTCAGCATGAGCATTGAGTGGCAACGGATACTCCGCATTGGGGTGATTTTTTGCATTGGGTTGTTGATTGGGGTCGGCGGAGGATCCCTGACCTGGGCGCAACCGGCCCTGCCGGTGGTGCCGATGGAGCTGCCTCAGCCGCCTCTGCCGGTTTTGGACTTAGCGGATCAGTTGACCAGCAGCCAAGAAGCCCAACTGGCGCAGCACCTGAACAAGCTAGAGCAAGACACCGGTTGGAAGCTGCGGGTGCTGACTCAGTTTGACCAAACGCCGGGCCGGCAAGTGAAAGAGTATTGGGGCCTGAATGAGCGCAGCGTTTTGATGGTGGCGGATCCCAGGGGCGGCAACTTGCTGGCGTTTAATGTGGGGGATGCCGTGCGAGAGATCTTGCCGCGCACCTTTTGGATTGAGCTGCAATCTCGCTTTGGCAACCAATTCTACGTGCGGGAGCACGGTACTCAGCGCGCCATCCTGGAGACCGTCGACGTCTTGGATCGCTGTTTTCACCAGGGGGGCTGCCGGGTGGTGCCCGGCCTGCCTCAAGAGCAGTGGATCCTGACGTTGGTGACCTCGATTTTGGGAGGGATCGTGTTCGGGTTTGCCGGCAAGCCCCGCCATGCGGAGGAGCTGTTTAACTGGCGCTGGGCTTTGCTCATTTCTCCTCTGTGGTTCATTTTGTTTGGGGCTTTCGGTATTGGCCCGGTGGTCACGCGCACCCAGGACTGGATCCCCTTGCTGCGCAATGTCTTGGGGTTTCTGGCAGGGGCCTTGGTGATCTACCTAGCTCCCATTGCTCGCCCGGCAGTGGATCAGCAATAGCCGACTCTTGACAGACTCCCAGCATCGAGGATCAGCGGTTTTCCAACGGCACTTATAAAGCTTACGGCCCGCTTGTGCGAGCAGTCTGGTCGGCCATTCCGCTGGCGCTCCTCGGACGAAGTCCTTGCAGCGGTGCTTATAACTCCCCTCTCCCTCTGGGAGAGGGGCTGGGGGTGAGGGCTGGGAGAGGGGCTGGGGG
>NZ_JANSJB010000113.1:0-7035 GCF_047462355.1 Synechococcus sp. H55.9
AAGCGCTCCGCGCCGCTCACGCGACCACCCCCGGCCCCTCTCCCTGAGGAACGACCCTCACCCCCGGCCCCTCTCCCACCCTCACCCCCGGCCCCTCTCCCTGAGGGAGAGGGGAGTTAGGGATAGCGATCGGCGCTGTTGGTGTGAAGGCGCCGGCGTTGCGTAGCAATAACGATGTAGAGAAACGTTTCGTTGCTATGGCGTAGCCTGCTTTTGAGAACCGCCAGAGGGATCCCGACGCTCACTTTTGGGTAGAGCGCGGGACTGATGGCTCTCCCTCAAAAGCCCAGGCCATCTGCTCCCGAAGTCACGATGCCTTTTTCTGCGTCCAGAGTGACGATGGATCCATCCCGGATGAGGCGTGTGGCATCCTTGACCCCCACCAGCACCGGCACCCCCAGCCGCAGGCCGATGACCGCCGCATGGGAGGAAGCTCCCTCTTCTTCGGTGATCACTCCGGCTGCCTGTTTGATGGCCTCCACATAGTTGGCGTCGGTAGACTGCGCAACCAAGATGTCGCCGGCGGTGATTTTGCCGGCATCGAGGCTGGATCTCAAGATGCGGGCCGGGCCGCTGACGGTGCCTTTGCCAAACCCTTTGCCCTGGGCCACCACCGCTTTCACCACATCGACCTTGATCAGATCGGTGGATCCCGCAACACCGGGCAGGGTTCCTGCGCTGAGCACCACCAAGTCGCCATCTTTGAGCAAGCCATCTTCCTGGGCCAAGCTAATGGCCGCTTGAAAGGTCTGGCGGGTTGTGGCCAAATCCATCACCAACAGCGGATGTACCCCCCAAACCAACTGCAGCCGCCGTGCTACTTCCACGTGGGGAGTTACGGCCAGGATGGGAGTGCGCGGGCGAAACTTGGAGACATTGCGAGCAGTGGCCCCCGTTTTGGTCAGGGTCATCACGGCTACGGCATCCAGCTCCTGGGCGATCTCCCCCACGGCGCGGCTGATCGAGTCGGTGATCAGGGTTTTGGGCCGCGTTCCAGCAGGACTGGCGCCATTGCTGTTGCCGTTGTTTTGGCTCAGCTCCTGCAGGGCAAGGGCGCGAATGCGTTGCCGTCGGTCGGCGTAGGTCAAGTCAAAGTAATCTCGCTCGGTGCGCACGGCAATGCGGGCCATGGTTGCTACTGCCTCGACGGGGTATTTGCCCACCGCCGTCTCGTTGGAGAGCATGACGGCATCGGTACCATCCAAGATGGCGTTGGCCACATCGGAGATCTCGGCACGGGTAGGTCGGGGGCTGTGAACCATGCTGTCCAGCATTTGGGTGGCAGTGATCACCGGGATCCCCAGAGAGTTGGCCAGGGCGATCACCCGCTTCTGTAGGATCGGCACCTCTTCCGCGGGCAGTTCCACCCCCAGATCGCCCCGCGCCACCATCACACCGTCGCTGAGAGCCAAAATCTGGGGCAGTTGCTGGATGGCCTCATGTTTCTCGATCTTGACGATGATGGGTACCCGCTTGTCGGCTGAGCCCGCAGAAGGCCTCTTGGCCGAGGCGATGAGCTCGCGCAACTCCAGCACGTCAGAGGGATCCCGCACAAAACTGAGGGCCACCCAATCCACGCCTTGGTTGAGGCCGAAGTAGAGATCTTCTTTGTCCTTTTGGGTCACGGCGCGGATGCTCAGGCGCACGCCGGGAAAGTTGACCCCTTTGCTGTTGGAGAGAGTCCCCCCGACAATGGTGCGGCAGAAGAGTTCTCCCGCCGCAGGATCCACGGCTTCCACCCGCATCTCCACTCGACCGTCATCGATGAGGATCGTCGCTCCTTCGGGCACTTCTTGGGCCAGCTTGTCGTAGGTGACCCAACTGCGCTCTTGGGATCCCAAGACAGGCTTGCTGGTCAACACAAAGGGATCCCCGGCTTTGAGGGTGATGGAGCCTTCGGCGAACTTGCCCAAGCGGATTTTCGGCCCCTGCAGGTCTTGCAAAATGGCGACCTGGATGCCCAGATCCATCGCGGTTTGGCGGATGAGGCGAATGCTGCGGCGGTGTAGCTCGTGATCCCCATGGGAAAAGTTGAGGCGAAGGGTGGTTGCCCCTTGCAGGATCATCTCCCTGAGAATGGCCGGATTTGAGCTGGCAGGGCCGATGGTGGCGACAATTTTGGTGCGTCGAAAAGAATCGCTCAAATGCATAGCAATCTTTCCAAGGGAGAGCAGCCCGGATCCTTTCCCCACACAGGGATCTGTCTGATACGATAACCCGTTCTGTCTTTTTTGAGGCCCCGCTTTTTTGAAGTTCCCGACGAGAGAGGATGGGAAAATAGGCAAAGCACAGTGTAGAGACCCGATCTGGAGTCGAGCGATGCCGGTTGCCCCTGAATATGCTTTCCCCTTCGAGCACCATCAGAAGTTCTCTCTGGATAACCCCACCATCTCTAGCCCAGGGGTTTCTAAGCGCGAATACATAGCCAGCAAGGTGTTACAGGGTATCCTGAGCAATCCCCAGACCCCCGTTGGCGATTTGTCTCCTGAGCAACGGCAAGCCTTGGCCTATACGGCGGTGTTGTTGGCGGATGACTTGTTGGCGGCTCTCGGCGCTCAGTAGAGGGGTTCTTAAGATTGCAGCGGGGTTATCCTCTCTGGTTGAGGTTTAGGCCGCAGGGGGGGTCACAGATGCTGCTACATACTAAGGATCCCTGCTTGAGCCCATCCATGAACCCCCTCACCCCCAGCCCCTCTCCCACCCTCACCCCCAGCCCCTCTCCCTGAGGGAGAGGGGAGTTAGAGCGGCGCGTTGGCGACAGCGTTGCGGAGCAATAACGAGGTAACCAACCGTTCCATCGCCATTGGACTGGATTGAATGACCATAAAACAGAAAACATGTCAAAGCTTGACGAAATTGTAAGGAGCGGTGAAGTTGTTGTAGCGAATGCGCAGCCGCCCCTGAAAGGTCTGGTCTAGCTCCTCCACTTTTTGGGCAAAAGCCGGCTCATCTTCCCAGTTGATCAAAAATGAGCCGTTGTAGGCCATGTTCTCCGTGAGCAGATCGCCTTCCACGCGGTCGCTGGCCAGGGGGCTGAGGGCCGCCGTGAAGGTTTGGGCGATGCGCTGACGCCGCTGCTCCAAAAGCTGCTCCAGAGCCCGTCCGATCTCGACTACCGCATCCAGACCCAAAGGGGCGCCGACCATCTCGTCCCGCCGGGCTTTCAGGGCGGGGTTTTCCTCCAGCCCCAATTGGAGCTCTTGCTGGGGATCCCAGAAGACCTTTACCCCCACCTCCCGTTTGCCCTCTAGGCGCTGCAGCAGGGTCAGCAGATCGGCCAGGCGCGGTTTGACCAGATCCTGCTCCACCTGATCCCAACTGCTCACCACCAGGCCAAATTGCAACGGCAGCAGGGCGCGGTGTCCCTCGTTCATCACGGTTTCTAGGACGGCTTCGTGGGCCAGCAGATTGGCCCGGCTGGCCAAGTAGCGCTCCTGGCGGGCCTGGGAATAGAGAAAGGCCAAAGATCCCAGCACGTGAACCCCCACCGGCTGCTTGTCCAGCCCCACCACATTCAGGTGGCGCGGGCCGGGGGCAGCAACGATCCCGTAGAGATAGAGGGCGCTATTGGGATTTGCCGTTGCCATGGCTGCGGGCATCTCCGATCAACCAGGTGAGGTTGGACTCTTCCGTGTCGATGGCATTGCCATCGGAGGAAATGCAGTAGCGACCCATCACCATCTGGTGGCGCAGCGTCACTCCTGCGGCGATTTGGGTGTAGTTAAAGATGAGGCTGCCATCCAGCGTACACCCTTCGTTCAACACACAGCCGTAGCCAATGGCCGTGGGGCCGATGAGCTTTACCCCATCCGCCAGGTAGGTGCTGGCCCCGATGTACACCGGTGGCTCAATGTGGATGCGATCCCAGTTGGCGCGGATGTTGATCCCTGTCCAGACGCCGGGCCGAATCTGGATCCCGGGCACCTTGACGCCTTTGATCTCGCCGCGCAGCACCTTCTGTACTGCCAGCCAGTAGTCATGGGTACGGCCAATGTCCACCCACTGGAAGTCGGCCTTGAGGCCGTAGAAGGGGGCGCCGGCTTTCACCAAGGCGGGGAAGAGATCGCTGCCGATGTCATAGGGGCAGCCGGGGGGGATGTAGTCCAGGACTTCTGGCTCGAACACGTAGATGCCGGTGTTGATGGTGTTGCTGAGGGCCTCTTCCTGCCTGGGCTTTTCTTGGAAGGCGGTGACCCGGCCCGTCTCATCAGTTACCACCACTCCGTAGCTGGAGACTTGGCTGGGATCCACCTCTCGCAACACCACCGTGGCCAATGCCCCCTTAGATTTGTGAAAGTTGACCACCTGGGTCAGGTTGAGGTCGATCAGCGCATCGCCGCAGAGCACCACGAAGGTGCTGTCAAAAAAGCCGGAGAAATCCTGGATCTTGCGCATGCCACCGGCGGATCCCAGGGGTTCGGCCACCGGCTGGCCGTTCTCGAAGTGGCCCTCGAAGGAAAAGCCGATGTGTACTCCCCACTGCTGGCCATCGCGAAAGTAGTCTTCGATCTGGTGAGCGAGGTGGCTGGTGTTGATCATGATCTGGTCGAAGCCATGTTCCCGCAGCAGCTCCACCAAGAACTCCATGACCGGCTTGTGCAGAATCGGGATCATCGGCTTGGGCATCATGTAGGTGATGGGCCGTACCCGTGTCCCTTTGCCGGCTGCCAGGATCATGGCTTTCATGCCGTCCTCTCTCCTCCGGGTTCATCGTGTTTTTATCATCCCAGGATCTGCGTTCTGGAAAACATCTGCCGAGTCTACCTCGCCGGCAAGAGGTCAGTTCCCTACAATTGAGGACGCAGGATCCCTGGTATCCACTTTCCTTCTTTAACTAAGCAGCATTCCCACTGCCCTTGTCCTTTTGCCAGAAGGGATCCCTAAGTGCCTATGTTGACAGCCACCAGCCCTCGGCCAGCTCCGAAGCCCAATACCCCGACGATCACCGTTGCTCTGGCCAAGGGAGCCTTGTTGGCCGACGCTATCCGCTGCTTGCAACAGGTGGGGATCGATTTCAGTCGCTTTTTGGATCCCGGCAACCGCCTGCTGCGGATTGAATCGCCCACCCAGCTCAACGGGCAACGCTACGAGGCGCTGCTGGTGCGCAACCACGACGTGCCGGTGTACGTGGAATACGGACAGGCCGAACTGGGCATCGTCGGCTACGACATCTTGCGAGAGCGCTATGCCGGCAGCGAAGCGCGGGTGGCCCACCTGCTGGACCTGAAGTTCGGCTACTGTCGCATGTCGGTGGCCCTGCCCCAAGATAGTCCCTACACCTCGGCGGCCCAGTTGCCTCCCCATGCCCGCGTGGCTTCCAAGTTTGTCGGCTGCGCCCGCGAGTATTTTGACCGGTTGGATTTGCCGGTGGAAATTATCTCCCTCTACGGCTCGGTGGAACTGGCTCCCCTCACCGGCATGGCCGATGCCATTGTGGACTTGGTGGCCACCGGACGCACCCTGAGGGAAAACGGCCTGGTGGAACGGGACTGCCTTTTCGAGAGCACCGCCCGCCTGATCGCCCATCCCACCAGCTACCGCGTTAACCAACAGCCCATCGGCGAGCTGGTAAACCAGATTCGGGAGCGCTGGCTGGGATCCCTGGGCCCGTTCTGAGGTGGCCGCGAAAGGGTCTCACCCCTTTCTGGCCATCTGGCCGACTTTCCCTAGAGGGTGGGCAACTGGACTTGACCAAGAAACTTCTGCGGGCTCAGCCAAAGAGGGGATCCCTATTGCGTACAATAGGGGCATTCAGGCTTATTCTCCCCAGCAGCATTGAGATTAAAACAGGTTTTTCGAGGTTGCTTATGCGGTACCGTCCACTACTCGCCATCCTGTTGGCGCTCTGTTTGAGCGTCTTTGCCCTGCCGGCGGCGGCTGCTAAGGCCCCGCTGACCTACGACCAGATCCGCAACACCGGCAAGGCCGCCATTTGCCCTTCCGTCTCCGACAATGCCCGCGGCCGCATCGAGGTGCCCAAGGGGGGATCCCTGAAGCTGACCGATGTCTGCTTCCAGCCGGTGCAGATTGAAATCGAAGAGGAAAAGCGGAACGGGGAAAAAGAGTTTATCAAAGCCAAAAACATCATGATCTCGGCGGCCACGCTGGGGCCGATTAAGGCCGAGGTCACCCCCAAAGACGGCGCGCTGGAGTTCAAAGTGGTGGATGGGATCACCTTTCAGCCGACCACCGGTCAGTTGCCCCGCCGCGAGCGGGTGCCGTTTCTGTTCAGCGTGAAGGACTTGGTCGCCACCGCCCAGGGAGCCGCCATCGACCCTTCGACCGACTTTGAAGGCGAGTTCTTGGTGCCCGGCTACCACAGCAGCACCTTCCTCGACCCGCGTGGGCGCGGCTCCAACGCCGGCTACGACACAGCCGTGGGGCTGCAGGCGGCCAAGGACGACTTCGCCACCAACCGCAAGGTGGACGAGGTTTCCCAGGGGAAAATGTCGCTGCGCATTGCCCGCGTGGATCCCAGCACGGGTGAGATGGCCGGCTCGTTTGTCAGCATTCAGCAGTCCAGCACCGAGCAAGGGGCACTGGAACCTCACACCGTCCGCGTCCAGGGCTTGTTTTACGCCCGCCTGGCGCAGGAGTCTTGAAGAGAGCCAATTTTGGGCTTGAGAGGGGCAGGGATCCGGTCGATTCCTGCCCATTCTTGTTGATACTCTGTCTGTCTCGGTTTGCCCGTTGGGGAAGGGGGCAGTGATGGCGGGATCCCACAGCGTTTGTTTTGATCGGGCTGCCGACTTTTACGATGCCACCCGCAGCTTTCCTCCGGCTGTAGAGGAAGAGATCGCCGATGCCATCTTGGCGGCAGTGGGAGCCACTCCTGAGACCCATTTTCTTGAGGTGGGCATTGGGACGGGACGGATTGCGCTGCCGCTGATTCGGCGCGGCTGCCCTTACACAGGAATCGATATTTCCGAACGCATGCTGGCGGTTTTACGGCGCAAAATTGAACAAAGCCTGGGCCAGATGCCGCCGCAGGTGCATCTGCAGATGGCCGATGCCACCCAGTTGCCTTATGGGGAT
>NZ_JANSJB010000114.1:0-6938 GCF_047462355.1 Synechococcus sp. H55.9
TGTTCCAGAATGAGAGGAGTTCATCTTTCTTTGCAGTTGCGTCAGCCCTTGGCGGGGCTCAGTTGAGGGGATCACGATGCGGGTAGCCATTATCGGAGCAGGGTTGGCCGGCTTGGTCACGGGGGTCGATTTGGCGGAAGCGGGGCACCAGGTGCAGATCTACGAGGCGCGGCCCTTTGTGGGCGGCAAGGTGGGCTCCTGGCAGGATGCCGAGGGCAACCACATCGAGATGGGCCTCCACGTTTTTTTCTGCAACTACAGCAACTTGTTTGCCCTGATGAAAAAGGTGGGGGCCTACGAGAACCTGTTGCCCAAGCAGCACCTCCACACCTTTGTCAACCGCGGCGGGCATACGGGCAGCCTTGATTTTCGCTTTCCCCTGGGAGCGCCCTTCAACGGCCTCAAGGCCTTCTTCACGACAGAGCAGCTCTCCTGGGCCGATAAACTGCGCAACGCCCTGGCACTGGGCACCAGCCCTCTGATTCGTGGCCTGCTGGATTACGAAGGAGCAATGCGGCAGATTCGCGCCTTGGATCGGATGAGCTTTGCCGATTGGTTCCGCCGCCACGGCGGATCCGAGGCCAGCCTGAAGCGGATGTGGAACCCGATTGCCTATGCCCTGGGCTTCATTGATACGGAGCAGATTTCCGCCCGCTGTATGCTGACCATTTTTCAGATGTTTGCCAGCAAAACAGATGCCTCCAAGCTCAACCTCCTCAAGGGATCCCCGGACAATTACCTCACCCAGCCCATCGTCCGCTACCTGCAAGCCCGCGGCGGCCAGGTTCATACCCGCCGGGGAGTCAGCCGCATCGAAGTCAGCGACTCTCCTCCCCACGCGGTAACCGGCCTGGTCTTGGCCAATGGCGAGCGGGTGGAAGCAGATGTGTATGTGTGTGCAACGGCGGTGGAAGGGGCCAAACGGCTGATCCCACAGGTGTGGCGGCAGTGGCCCCAGTTCGACAACCTCTACAAGCTGGAATCCGTACCTGTGGCAACGGTGCAATTGCGCTTCGATGGCTGGGTGACGGAGCTGAAGGGCCGGGCCAGACGCGCCGCCGACCACCCGCAGCCGCTTGGCATCGACAACCTCCTCTACACCGCCGATGCCGATTTCTCCTGCTTCGCCGACCTGGCCCTCACCAGCCCCGCCGATTACTACAAGCCCGGCCAGGGATCCCTGCTGCAATGCGTGCTCACGCCGGGGGATCCCTTCATCTCCATGCCCAACGAGCAGATTGCCCAGCACGTGCTGCACCAAGTGCACGAGCTCTTCCCCTCGTCGCGGCAACTGAACCTGACCTGGTACAGCGTGGTCAAGCTGGCCCACTCCCTCTATCGAGAGGCGCCGGGCATGGATCCCTATCGCCCGCAGCAGAAGACCCCTGTGCCCAACTTCTTCTTTGCCGGCAGCTACACCGCCCAAGACTACATCGACAGCATGGAAGGGGCTACCCTCTCCGGTCACCTGGCCGCCCAGGCCATTCTGTCTGCCCACAGGGATCCCTGACATGAGGACACTCCTCTCTCCCTGGTGGGAGAGGGGCTGGGGGTGAGGGCAACATAGCAGTGGGGAGTTGGAACAAGCTTCTGCCAGCAGTTCTAGAAGCCTGCAGTCTATGGCTCGACTGGAAGATCTCAACCCCGGTGCAAGGGTCAGAGGGATCCTGCCAAACCAAGCCGTTGTCATCGTCAACGTGAAATGGCACGGCAGCAGTGCCATCGAGGTCATCTACAAAGACATCCAGGGGCAGCCCCACGCAGAGCTGCTGTTTCGCAACCAAGAGCCAACTTTGGAAGTTGTTCAGGAGGGATCCCTTTGCAACTTCGAGGGAGAGGGTGCTCTCTTCCGGTTGGTTTCCGAAGCGCATCGCATTCGGCTGGCTCATCTTTTCGATCCCCTCCTAGCTGTCCACACCTCTCTGGTAGAGCCTCTGCCCCATCAAATCAGTGCCGTCTACGAGGAAATGCTGCCGCGGCAGCCGCTGCGGTTTTTGCTGGCCGACGATCCAGGGGCTGGCAAAACCATCATGGCAGGGCTGTTGATTCGGGAGCTGCTGATTCGCGGTGACCTGCACCGCTGTCTCATTGTCTGCCCCGGCAGTCTGACCCTGCAGTGGCAAGAGGAGATGGTGCAAAAGTTCCATTTGCCCTTTGAAATTTTGACCAACGATCGTCTTGAAGCAGCTCGAACAGGGAATCCATTTCAGGAGATTCCGCTGCTCATTGCCCGGCTAGATAAGCTTAGCCGAGATGAAGCCCTACAATATAAACTTAAGCAAGCCGATTGGGACTTGGTCGTTGTCGATGAGGCCCACAAACTTTCGGCATCCTTCTTTGGCGGAGAAATCAAAGAAACCAAGCGCTACAAGCTGGGTAAATTGCTCTCTCAGCTAACGCGCCACTTTTTGCTGATGACAGCCACTCCCCACAATGGCAAAGAAGCAGACTTTCAGCTTTTTTTGGCCTTGTTGGACGGAGATCGCTTTGAGGGAAAATTTCGAGATGGAGCTCACACCTGCGACGTCTCGGATCTCATGCGGCGATTGGTGAAAGAAGACTTGGTTAAGTTTGACGGCAAGCCGCTTTTTCCAGAGCGAAGGGCTTACACCGTCCAGTATGCCTTATCTGATCTGGAAGCCAAGCTTTATCAGGAAGTTACCGATTACGTACGAGAAGAGTTTAACAATGTAGATGCCTTGGACAACGATGGTCGCAAGAGAACTGTTGGTTTTGCCCTGACCATCCTACAGCGTCGGCTAGCCTCTTCTCCAGAAGCGATTTACCAATCCTTGCGGCGACGGCGACAGAGGCTGGAGCAGCGGCTTAGGGAAGAACAATTACGGAGTCGAGGAACGAGAAATATTACTGTCACTATTCCCCCGCTTGATGCGGAAGGTTGGGAGGAAGACTTTGAAGACTACACCGCTGACGAGCTGGAAAAACAAGAAGAAGAGTTGGTAGATCAAGCAACTGCCGCTCGCACCATTGTCCAGCTTAAGGCAGAGATTCAGCGGCTTCAGGATCTAGAAAAGCTGGCTGAACGGGTGCGACGCAGTGGTCAGGATCGCAAGTGGGAAGAATTGTCCAAGCTGTTGCAAAATCAAGGGGAAATGTTCGACGCCGGTGGACATCGGCGCAAGCTGGTGATCTTCACCGAACACCGGGATACCCTTGAGTACCTGGCCGACCGCGTGAGAACTCTGCTGGGGCAGTCAGAAGCAGTGGTTACTCTTCACGGCAGCATGGGTCGGGAGGAGCGCAAGAAGGCTGAAGAGGTTTTTAAGCAGGATCCGGCTGTGCAAATCTTGATTGCCACCGACGCCGCCGGGGAGGGGATCAACCTGCAGCGAGCCCATCTAATGGTTAACTACGACTTGCCCTGGAATCCCAATCGCTTGGAGCAACGGTTTGGGCGAATCCACCGCATTGGGCAAACTGAAGTCTGCCACCTATGGAATTTGGTGGCTGCAGAAACTCGCGAGGGGGATGTCTACCTGGCTTTATTGAAGAAGCTGGAGAGCGAGCAAAAAGCCCTAGGGGGCAAGGTCTTTGACGTGCTGGGCAAGGCTATTGATGGGAAGGAATTGCGAGAGCTGCTCATTGAGGCCATTCGCTATGGTGATGATCCAGAGGTGAGAGCTCGGCTAAACCAGAAGGTGGCAGATTACCTAGATCGAGAACGGCTGAGAAAGCTCCTGGAGGAACGGGCTCTGGCCCACGACTCCATGGACATCACCAAGGTGCAACAGATTCGATTAGAGATGCAGCGAGCTGAAGCCCGGAAGCTCCAGCCTCATTTTATTGCTTCCTTTTTCCTAGAGGCCTTTCAACACTTAGGGGGCACTGTGCAAAAGCGAGAATCCAAACGCTACGAAATTACCCACGTGCCGGCAGACATTCGCAATCGGGATCGCCAGATTGGCTTGGGCGCGCCTATTCTCAGAAAATACGAACGGATTACCTTTGATAAAAGCCTAGTTAGCGTTCCCGGAAAACCTTTGGCAGAGTTTGTCTGCCCTGGCCACCCTCTTCTGGAAGCCACCATCGATCTTATTCTGGAACGATACAGAGACTTACTTAGACAGGGATCCGTCCTTGTCGATGAAAGGGATCCCACCGAGACGCCGCGGGTTTTGGTGTACCTGGAGCACGCTATCCAGGATGGGCGGACTGATCGCAATGGCCAGCGGCGAGTCATTTCCCGCCGTATGCAATATGCGGAAATCCTGGCCTCTCCCATAGGGCGGGATGGCCCTCACCCCCCAACCCCCTCTCCCATGGGGCGGGATGACCCTCACCCCCCAGCCCCCTCTCCCATGGGGCGGGATGACCCTCACCCCCCAACCCCCTCTCCCTCAGGGAGAGGGGGAGATGGTAATGAGGAGTTCAGGATAAGGAGTGCCGGCTATGCTCCCTACTTGGACTATCGACCCCTAACTGCTGAAGAGCAGGCTCTTCTGAAAGCCCAAGCCAGCTCTTATCTTCCCAGCTTCTCTTCTGCGAAGCTAGAAGGGCAGGTCACCACCTACGCCATTGAACACCTTGTTCCTCAGCATTTTCAGGAGGTCAAGGCTCAGCGGGAAGAACTCATCAACAAAACAGAGCGGGCTGTAAAGGATCGTCTCACCCGAGAAATCAACTACTGGGATCACCGGGCGGCCCAGTTACGGCTAGAGGAGCAGGCGGGCAAGCTCAATGCCAAGCTCAACTCTGCCAAGGCCCGGCAGCGGGCCGATGAATTGGCCGATCGGCTTCGCAAGCGGCTGGCGGAACTTGATCAGGAGCGCCAGCTATCCTCCTCGCCGCCGGTGGTGGTGGGGAAGGCGCTGGTGATCCCTGTGGGGTTGCTGCAGCGGCTGCAAGGCAAGCGGGAGTCCACTCCTGCCACCTTTGCCCGCGAAACCCAGCGTGTGGAGCAGGCGGCCATGGCCGCTGTCATGGCCATCGAGCAGGCGTTGGGATATGAGCCCCGCGATGTGAGTGCCGAAAACCTGGGCTATGACATCGAATCCAGAGGCAGGGAGGGCCTGCGCTTTATCGAGG
Source organism: Synechococcus sp. H55.9 (assembly GCF_047462355.1). Taxonomy (NCBI): domain Bacteria; kingdom Bacillati; phylum Cyanobacteriota; class Cyanophyceae; order Synechococcales; family Synechococcaceae; genus Synechococcus; species Synechococcus sp. H55.9. The sequence goes on from NZ_JANSJB010000114.1 coordinate 5,047, forward strand.
TCAAGGGCAGGGTTGAAGGAGCAGAAACGGTAACGGTAACGAAAAATGAAATTCTGACAGCTTTGAATAAGCCCGACAGCTACATCCTTGCCCTGGTTCAGGTGCCGGCGGATCGGGATTTTCCAGAAGGGGATGTCTTCAGGGTCAAAACTCCTGCAGGCACTTACACAGTGGCGGGGGAAGGCTGTGAGGTGCGCTACGTAAGAAGGCCTTTCAAGCGGGAGCCAGATTTTGCTGCCAGTAGCGTCAACTACAAGTGGAAGGAGCTCTGGCAGCAGGGATCCGATCCCCGGCTGCAGAGCTAGCCAATCTGGGGCCAAGGGATCCGCCTGCAGCGAGTAGAGTATATTTTGCCCCCTGTTTTCGCCTCCTTGGCCTTGGCTCCTTATGTCCCGCCGCAAGAAGCTCATCGAAGTTGCCCTGCCCCTGGAAGCCATCAACTTAGAATCTGCCCGCGAGAAGTCCATCCGCCACGGCCACCCCAGCACCCTACATCTCTGGTGGGCACGCCGGCCCCTGGCGGCTTGTCGGGCGGTTCTGTGGGCTTCTTTGGTGGATGATCCCAGCAGTTGGCCAGACAGGTTCCCCACCGAGGCCGACCAAGAGCGGGAGCGACAGCGGCTGTTGGACATTCTGGCCCGCATCGAAGTTCAAAAAGACAAGGACGGCAAAACCAAGCAAGTGGTGCGGGGCCTGGTTTCTTGGGACGATGTGAACGATCCCAACTCAGGAGTTTTGGAGGCGGCCCAGCGGGAGATTGCCCGCTGTTTGGCCTGGGATCGCGGTGAGGATCCGCCCACGGATCCCCAGGCTGTCAGGGAGTACATTGCCAAGCACGCGCCGCCGGTTTACGACCCCTTTGCCGGGGGGGGATCAATTCCCTTGGAGGCGCAGCGGTTGGGGCTCAAGGCTTATGCCAGTGACTTGAATCCGGTGGCTGTTCTCATCAACAAGGCTCTGATCGAAATTCCGCCGCTATTTAAGGACAAGCCGCCGATTAACCTCCAGGATCGCCCTCACCCCCCAGCCCCCTCTCCCATAGGGCGAGATGGCCCTCACCCCCCAACCCCCTCTCCCATAGGGCGAGGGGGAGTTTGCGGTTTGAATCGGTGGTATGGGGCGCAAGGATTAGCGGCAGATGTGCGCTACTACGGACAATGGATGCGGGATGAGGCTTTTAAGCGGATCGGGCATTTGTATCCGAAGATTGCCCTCACCCCCCAGCCCCCTCTCCTATGGGGAGAGGGGGAGAAGACTCAAAACCCTCTCCCTCTGGGAGAGGGCAGGGTGAGGGATCCATCTGTAGTCCACTTAGCACAAGGTCAGTTGCCCAATGGCGATGTTGCCCTCACCCCCCAGCCCCCTCTCCTATGGGGCGGGATGGCCCTCACCCCCCAGCCCCCTCTCCCGCAGGGAGAGGGGGAGTTGGAGAAATGGGAAGTTCCTCCAGCAATTCAGAAGAAAATGCAGGAGGTAGCTCGACAACTGCGGCGGCAATCTACACCTTCTGAGGCGATTTTGTGGGAAGCGTTGCGTAATCGCCAGTTGGAGGGGCGTAAGTTTCGGCGACAGCACCCGATCGGCACATTCGTGGTCGATTTTTTCTGCAAGGAAGAGGCTTTGATTGTAGAGGTCGATGGGCCAATCCACGAGCATCAAAAAGATTTGGATCGCCAACGGCAGGAACTGCTAGAAAGCCTGGGACTGCGCTTTGTGCGCCTGAGTAGCCACTTGGTAGAAACCAATCTCCCCGTAGCCTTGGATCGAATCCGCGCCGCCTTCCGCCCCCTTCCCCCCACACCCCCAGGGGGAGGGGACGGGGGTGAGGGAAAACTTACCCCAGGGAGAGGGGGCGGGGGTGAGGGAAAACTTCCCTCAGGGAAAGGGCAGGG
>NZ_JANSJB010000115.1:0-6446 GCF_047462355.1 Synechococcus sp. H55.9
GGTTTACGACTTGGAATTTACTTCCGAAGACGATCCGGTCAGGGAAGCCCCGGAATGGGCGGCGGATCCCAATATCTTGGAGACCCAAGAGCTGGTGCGGCAGAAGCTCGCTGAAGCTGTGGCGGAGGCGAGATCGATCCGGCCCAAGGCGGAGCCCGTTTTCCCGCAAACCTTGTTGGCTTCACCGCTGTTCAATCCCCCAGCCAAGACCAAGCAGAAAAAAGCCGGGCTCGGTTTCAAGCCCACCCCCACCCGTTAATGGTTGATCCCCCCTTCCCGGTCTCATCAAGGGAGAGGGGTTGGGGGCTGACTACTCTGGGCCCACCACCAAGCGGCGGAAGGCCTTCTTGCCCACCTGGAGAACCCGCCCGACCAGGTCAGAAGCGTTGGCAAACTCCAAGTCGGGATCCTCCACTTTTTGTCCGTCCAGCCGCACGGCGCCTCCTTGGATTTGCCGACGGGCCTCGGCGGCGCTCTTGCACAGGCCGGACTCGCGCAGGATGTAGCTGAGTTTTGCCGGGTAAGACAAGCCCTCGACGGCAAAGGTGGGGATGGATCCCGTCTCGACGAGATTGCCTTGCAACACCAGGGCTTGGGCGGTGCGCTGCGCCTCTTCTGCCGCTTCAGGGGAGTGAAATTGGGCCACCAGAGTTTTGGCTAGGAGAATCTGGCGCTGACGGGGATCTGCCGGCAGCTCTGAGGGGGGCACCGCCGTGAGCAACTCAAAATACCGCTCCACCAGGTGATCCGGCACCTTCTCCAGCTTGGAGTACATGGTGAGGGGATCCTCGGTCAGGCCCACGTAGTTGTTTTTGGACTTGGACATTTTCTGGTAGCCATCCAAGCCCTCCAGAAGCGGCACCGTCAGGCAAAACTGCGGGGTTTGGCCTTTCCAAAGCTGCAGCTCTCGGCCAACCAGGAGGTTAAAGCGCTGGTCGGTTCCCCCCAGCTCCACGTCGGCTGCCAGGGCCACCGAGTCGTAGCCCTGCAGGAGGGGGTAGAGGAATTCGTGCAAGTACACCGGTGTTCCAGCTTGGTAGCGCTGGGCAAAGTCTTCTTTGGCCAACATCTGCCCCACCGTCATCTGGGCCTGCAGCTCGATTAGCTCGCTGAGGGTGAGGCGGGCCAGCCACTCGCTGTTGCGGCGCACCTCCAGCCGGCCAGGGGTCGCAAAGTCCAAAATCTTGCCAGCCTGCTCCAGATAGGTGCGGGCGTTTTCTTCCACTTCTGCCGGCGTCAGGCGGGGACGCGCCTCCGACTGGCCAGTGGGATCCCCCACCAGCGCCGTAAAATCCCCAATGAGCAAAATGGCCACGTGGCCGGCATCCTGAAACTGCCGCAACTTGCGCAAGACCACCGCGTGGCCCAGGTGCAGATCTGGCCGCGTCGGATCGATGCCCAGCTTGACCCGCAAAGGGCGATCCGTTGTGGCCAAGCGCTCTTCCAGAGCTGCCGCCCCCCCCGGGAAGATCTCGGCCACCCCCCGCTGGGCGATCTCGGCGATGCAGGGATCCCTTGGGGCCGACGAGAGGGCAGTTGGCGATGTCCCTAGAGTTGATTCCATCCCTTGGATCGAGGTGCACCATGAGCCATTTTAAGCCTATCCACCCACCCGGCTTCGCCCCACCCAGAAAGGATCCCCTGCCGGCCCAAGAAGCACCGCCCTATAATGGGTCAGACTTGCGGTCGCTCCGCAACGCTGAAGTGACGGAGTTTTTGACGTGACCTACGGTCGCAGACGCTCGGGGGCTCGCGGCCATCTCTCCCCCCGCTTGGGGTATGGTGAGTACGCCGGCGCGGCCCCACCCACCCGCCCCTCCTGGAGGGCTCAGGTTGCCGCCACGGTGGGCAATCTGTTGCTGGGATCCCTGCTGTTGGGATCTACGGCGACGGCCGCCGGCTTGATGGGGTTGGCCATCAGCTTCCGCAACCTGCCGGATGTACACCAACTGCGGGACTACGTGCCGGTGGCCACCACCCACATTGTCGATATTCGCGGCGAGCCGATTGCCAGCTTGCATGGGGAAGCCAACCGGGAGGTGATCTCGCTGGACGAGGTCTCGCCGGAGATGAAAAAGGCGCTGCTGGCCATTGAAGATAGCCACTTCTACACCCACCCCGGCATCAACCCGGTCAGCTTGGGCCGGGCCCTTCTGGGCAGCGTTGAGGGGGGCTTGGGCTCAGCGGGAGGCGGCTCCACCCTGACGATGCAACTGGTGAAGAACCTGTTTTTGAGGCCGGAGCGCACCCTCAGCCGCAAAGTAGCCGAGGTCGTGCTGGCGGTGCGGCTGGAGCAGGTCTTTACCAAAGACGAGATCCTGGAGATGTACCTCAACCAGGTGTACTGGGGGCACAACCTCTACGGCATCCAGGCGGCGGCCCGCAGCTACTTCAACAAGGATGCGGCAGAGCTAAACTTGGCGGAAGCGGCGATGTTGGCCGGGATCCTGCCGGCTCCAGAAACCCTCAGCCCCTTCCGTAACCTGGAGGGAGCCAAACGCCGGCAGCGGCTGGTGCTGGATCGCCTGGTGGAGCTGAAGTGGATTACCCCGGAAGAAGCCCAGGCAGCCCGCGAGCAAGAATTGACCTTGGGCCGCATCACCTCCTTCCAGAGCAACGCCCCGGCGGTCACCGACGTCATCGAAGCCGAGCTGCGGCGTCGCTATGGCGAGCAGGCAATTCTCCAGGGGGGGCTGCGGGTGCAGGCCACCATCGACCTGCGGCTGCAACGCTTGGCAGAGCGCATTGTCAACGAAGATGGGCCCCGCATTGCAGCCGCTCGCCGAGCCGACCAGATGGCCCTGGCGGCAGTGGATCCCCGCACCGGCTATGTCAAGGCCCTTGTGGGCGGCATCAACGCCCAACGGGGCCAATTTAACCGCGCCACCCAGGCTTTTCGCCAAACGGGATCCACCTTCAAGCCCTACGTGTACTACGCGGCCCTGGCCAGCGGGCGGTATTCTCCTGGCAGTATCCTGGAAGACACCCCTGTCACCTATCCCGGCTCGCCCCCCTACAGCCCGAAAAACTACGACAACACCTTTTACGGCCCCCTCACTTTTGCCCGCGCCTTGGAGCTCTCCCGCAACGTGCCCACCGTCAAGCTGGCAGATGAGGTTGGGATCCGCAACGTCATCGCGGCAGCCCAGGCCACGGGCATCAGCGCCGAGATGTTCCCCAACCTGGCCACGGCCCTGGGCTCGGCCAGCATCAGCCCCCTGGAGATGGCGGCCAGCTATGCGGTGTTTGCCAATGGCGGCTACCGGGTGGAGCCAACCTTCTTGGCCCAGGTGGTGGATCGCAACGGTCAGATTCTCTTCGAGGCCAAGCCCCAGCCGCAGCAGGTTTTGGATCCCTGGGCGGTGGCTACCCTCAACCAGATCCTCAAGGGGGTGGTGACCCAGGGCACCGGGACCGCGGCCCGTCTGGACGATGGGCGACCGGTAGCAGGCAAAACCGGCACCACCTCCGACTTTCGCGACGCCTGGTTTATCGGCTATGTGCCGCAACTGTCCACCGCCATTTGGATCGGCAACGACAACAACTCCCCCATGCTGCCCGGCACGGCAGGGGGCGCTTTTGTCGCCCCCACCTGGAAGCGCTTCATGGCCGAGGCCCTGCAAGGGATCCCACCCCAAGACTTCCCTAGCCCTCAGCAATTTTCCCCTCCCCGGCCATGAGCAATAGCGAGGAGCGGCTGGCGCGCATCGAGCGCACCGTCGAGGCCAACGCTCAAGCCATCGCCCAACTGGCCCGGCAAAACCAAGAGCTGCTGCAGACCATTGCCGGCACCGAAGAGCGCATCGCCAGAGCTGAGGAACGCATCGCCAACGCCGAGGAGCGCGTCGCTAAGGCAGAAGAACGTCTGGAAGCCGAGGTCAAACGCTGGGACGAGCGGTTTTTCCAGCTCAGCCGCGACACCCTCAACTTCACCCGCAATGTGGTTACCATCGCCGCCATCACAGCGGTTTTGATCCCGCTGCTGCGGGATGTCGCCCCCCTGCTGATCGAGTTGCTGCGGCAGGGATCCCGTTAGCCCCCGGTCATCGAAGGGCCCAGGGGATCCCAAAGCGTAATCGTTCTGAGTTACACTAAGACTGCAAAGAAAGGTAACGCCTTTGTCTGGTTTACCCTTAGCCTTGGCCGCGTTCTTTCTTGCATTCCTTGCACAAGACACAGAGGACAGACGATTATGGCTTTTGAACTCCCAGCTCTGCCCTACCCTGCCGACGCCCTCAAGCCCTATATGTCGGCGGAAACCTTCTCCTACCACCACGGCAAGCACCACGCCGCCTACGTGGCCAACCTGAACAAGCTGATCGAGGGCACCGATCTGGCCAATAAGTCCCTGGAAGAAATTATCAAGACCACGTTTGGGGATCCCGACAAAGTGGGCATCTTCAACAATGCTGCCCAAGTCTGGAACCACACCTTCTTCTGGGAATCCATGAAGCCGGGTGGGGGCGGCGCGCCGACGGGGCCCATCGCCGACAAGATCAACGCCGACCTGGGCGGCTACGACAAGTTTGTGGAAGCCTTCAAAACGGCGGCGGCCACCCAGTTTGGCAGCGGCTGGGCTTGGCTAGTGCTGGACAACGGCACCCTCAAGGTCACCAAAACCCCCAACGCCGAAAACCCGCTGGTGCACGGCCAAGTGCCCTTGCTCACCCTGGATGTGTGGGAGCACGCCTACTACCTGGACTACCAAAACCGGCGTCCCGACTTCATCAGCGCCTACCTGGAACACCTGGTGAACTGGGATGCCGCCAATGCCCGGCTGGCAGCCGCCTGACTGACCCTCTTCTGGGATCCTCTGACGGGGGATCCCATCGAGGACTAGCCTTGCCCAGCTCTTTGCCAGGGGATCCTCAGGGATCCCTTTTTTTCGGCTTAGTCCTTCCCCAAGCGTTCCCGCTCTTCGCGCAGGCGTTGTAGGAAGCTGGGCGTAGGGTTTTGGGCAGGGGTGGGAAAGGCAGCAGCAGGAGGAGCGGCCCGGTTGATGGGGGGAAAGAGGGGGCGATTGACCGGCTGGGGCGGCAGGGGGGTGCTGGGAATGGGAGTGGGCGGGGGGGCCGGCGCTGCAACGGGCGGAGGCGCAGGGGTGGGTGGCGGTGAAGTGGGCTGGGGTGGGTGGCGATGTGGGCGTGGGTTCGGGTTGAGGGTTCTCCCGAACCGGATCAGGATCATCTTCAAACACTGGCTCACCATCCCGCAGCAGCCAGTCCAGCAGTGGATCTGGGCCGGCCTCCCGCTCATCGGTGTCAGAGGGCAAAGGAACAGCAGGCGGTCTCTGAATGTCTGTACCCGGATTCAAAAGCAGACGCAGGCCCCAAAAAGTGCTCCCGGCAATGGCGGCAAAAAGAGCTATCCCTCCCCAGAGGGGGATCTGCCTGTCCCTGGAGTCCGGCTGGGCGCCTTCCCAATCATCGATGGCTGCCAGGGTGCGCTCGGAAAACGGCGAGGTTGTTGGAGGGGGCGTGAGGGAAGATCCGGCGCTGTTGTGGGATTGCAGGGATCTCTCCAATTGGTCGCTGAGGAGCTTCATGGTCTGGGGCCGCTGGCCGGGGTCTTTGGCCAGACAAGCAAGCACCACTTCCTCCAGCGCCGGCGGGATCTCATGAGGCAACTGGGAGCGGTCGAAGGGCCGAGGCTGTTGGTAGTTGTGGGCCTCGTACCAACCGGGAAAAGAATCGGTCTTGGGCTGTAGGGGGTGTTGCCCGGTCAGCATGCGGTAGAGCACCACGCCGAACGAGTAGATGTCGGAGCGGGGATCCAATTCCTCGCCGCGCACCTGCTCGGGAGAGGCGTAGCGCACCGTCCCCAAAAAGCCGGTGGTTTGGGTGCTGAGGGCCAAAGAAACGTCGCTCAGCAACTTGGCGATGCCAAAATCCAGGATCTTGACCGTCTCTCCCAGGGTCTCATCTTTCAAAACAAAGAGATTGCTGGGCTTGATGTCGCGATGGATCACTCCTTTGATGAGGTGGCCATCTTGCTCGGTCTCCAAATTGTGGGCATAGTAGAGACCGGCACACACTTGGCGGGCGATCTTCACCACCTGCTGAGGGGGCAGCAGCGGGTGCTTGAGCATCAGTTCTCCCAAGCTGCGCCCCGTCAGGTATTCCATCACCAAATAAGGTTGGTTGTTCTCCAGACCGTAATCCAGCACCTTGACGATGGCCGGGTGCTCCCCCAGCAGGGTACTGATGCGAATTTCCTGCTGAAAGCGCTTGAGCAAGTGACGGCAGGTGTTTTCATCGCCTGCCAAGTTTTGGTGCAACAGCTTCACCGCCACCGGACGATTGAACAGGCGGGTATCCACAGCCTTGAACACCTGCCCCATGCCCCCTGCCGCAATGTTCTGAACCAGTTGATAGCGCTGACCGATCACTTTTCCAGGAGCAAGCTGGTTCATAAGCGGCCCAAGAGCATGTACCCTCCGATTTTAA
>NZ_JANSJB010000116.1:0-6399 GCF_047462355.1 Synechococcus sp. H55.9
ATCCCTGAATGATGCCGGCCAGCGAAGACTCCAGTTGCAAAGAGAGAGGCAGTTGCAAGCTGCCGATGTTGAGGCTGCTGAAGAAAAAGGCAATCGGCAAAATCAGCAGCGGGTTAAAGCCGGCCAGCATCACCACCAGCAAGGCCAGAAAGCCCAAGTTGCTGGAAATGTTGGGGATGAGACGATGGAACAGAGCCAACACCTGCAAGGCGCCCGCCAGCCCTGCCAGTCCTCCACAGCAGGCAAAGGCCATGAGCAACCTTTGGGTAGCCGGGATCCCCAGCCGGAAGGCAGCTACGGGGTTTTTCCCCACCGCCCGCAACTGCAGGCCAAAACGGGTGTTGTGCACCACCAGCAGCGTCAGGACCAAAGCCAACAGGGCCAGCAGCAACGCCACCGGACTGGCCTCTGACCGCCCCCAGGTGGGCAACCAGAAACGGGGATCCAACAATTCTGTTCCGCTCATGGAAGCCACCCCTGGCCTTTTCCAAGGGCCGAAGATCAGGTACAAGACCCAGCCTTGGGCAACAAAGTTCAGCCCCAGACCGGCGAAGATCTCGTTGACCCGTCCCCACACATTCAGGATCCCGGCCAACAGGCCCCAGCCCGCCCCGCCCAGGATCCCGGCCAAAAGTGCCCAGGTAATGGCCAGTGGCGGTTCCAGGCGCACCAGAAAGGTGGCCGCAATGGCCCCGACCACCATCTGCCCTTCGATGCCCAAGTTGTAGAGACCGGCAACAAAGGTGAACACCAGTCCACAGCAGCAGAGGACAAGAGGAGCCAGCGTCGCCAAAACCCGGCCAAACTGAGCTTCGCTGCCAAAGGCCCCCTGCCACATGCTGGCTGCCACCTGGAGAGGTGAAGCCCCCGCCAACAGGATCACCCCTGCCACAAACAGCAGCGCTGCCAGCCAAGCCAATCCCTGGATTGCCCAGGTGCGCTGCGGAGACAACCACGACCGGCCCGATGCCTCGGCTTCCACCATGCGCCGTCACCTCCTCCCAAGTTCTCAAGGAGCAATGTTTAGAGTTTTGATCGTAAACGCCTCAGGAAGGCTCCCCGCTGGCCGCATCTGAGAGGGAGCGGTGCACCAGTTGCCAGCCCTCCACCTCGGCCAAAGGCTGCAGTCCCAAGTCTTCGATGTCAACCTGTTCTGCCTGCACAGGGGATACCCAAAGGTAGTCTCCATGCTCCCCTTGTTGCAGAGCCTGATCATCCACCCATCTTCCCGGATTGGGCGTATAAAAGGCGATGGCCTGCGCCTGACAGACATCCGGCAAGCCGCTGCGGCCAATATCCACCACGGGAAAACCAGTGTCTGCAGATCCCAGCATCTGTTTCCAGTCCATCTGGGCAAAAGCAGGGCTGAAATTGCCGAAGTCAGGCCGCAGGAGGATGCTCACCATGGCGAGAATCCCGGCAGCTAGGAGTGTGCCCAGCCAGAGCTCCCCGGCATGGTGCAGCACCCGCCGCCAGCTCCAGATCCCTGGCAGCAAGAGGTACAAAAGCCCCATCACCACCAGAGGCCAGGCATGGGGTTGTAGGAGCTGCAGACCGTCTACGCCCAGGCGGACGGCTACCCCCAAACCCAAAAGCAGCAGCCCTACCGCCGCTAACCCCCAGGAGAGCACCTGGGCCAGGTGGGGTCTGTCTCGCCGAGAACCTCGTCCCGCTGTCCCAGTCGAGGCGGTGCGGAGCGGAAACGGCAGAGCTTGATCGAGGACCACCCCCGCCAGCAGAGCCAGCCAGGGATAGAGCTGCACCGTGTAGTAGGGGGTTTTGGTGGGATAAAGCTGCAATAGAACCAAAAGCAGCAGGGGAAAAGACCAGATCAACAAAGTGGATGCCGGCTTTTGCCGCACCAAGAGAATTCCTCCCACCACCCCCAAAACCGTCCAAGGAAAGCCGTGGGCCGGGATGTGCCAAAAGTAGTACCAGCCGGTGGCATCGGCATGGAAGGGTTCTTGCCCCAGATCCCACACCTTTCCCACCAAGGTGGCCAGCACCTCGGAACCGTATATCCCCATGGCCGGCACCAGCCAGAGGCCAAAGATCCCCAGGCCCAGCAACATCCCCAGCCAAAAGGGGGCGGATCCCAGCCAGTGGCGCCGCTGCTGCACCCAGTAAGGGATCAAAGCCGCTGCCGGCAGCAGGATCATGGCGCTCTTCATCAAAAGGCCCAGCCCAAAGGCCACCCCCACCAGCCAAAACCAAACTGGGTGGCCGCGGCTGCCGTTCACCAGCCCCAGGATCCCCAAGAGCTCCAGGCAGGTCAGGGGCACATCTTGCCCCACCAGCCGCCCCTGCTGTACCCAGAGGTAGCAGAGGGGCAAAACCGCCATGCCCAGCAGGGCCGCCCGTGTCGGCAAAAAAGCCCGCCCAATCCAGCCCACCAGAGGAATGGAGAGCAAAGCGGCCAGGATCCCGGGCAGCCGAGCCGCCCATTCGTTGATGCCGTAGAGGGCAAAGCTGAGGGCCACGCTCCAGGTGAGCAGAGGCGGTTTCTCGAAAAAAGGCTCCCCCAAAAAAGTCGGCCCCAGCCAGTTGCTCCCCCACAGCAGCTCGCGGGCCATCTGGGCATAAAAGCTCTCGTCGCAGCCAGCCAAACTGGGATCCGCCCCCGAAAGCACAAACAGGGGCACCGCCAGGCCCATGATCAACAGGCTCAGGCCCCAAAAGGGCAACAGGTGCGGGTCGCGGCGAAACTGGACAAAAGAGCTGGTTGCCGGCAGGGATCCTCGGCTGGGAGAACTGCCCAGACGGTTAGGTTGGCCGAAAGGACGCATGAGACAAGCCTTCTGGAACGACACCAAGGGGCGGCTCTGACCAAACTAAACTAAACCCTGCGGTAAAGAGATCTGGCTTTTTTTACGGAAGCTCCAGGGATCTAGAGGCGCTCTCCAGCTTATCTGCCAGAGAGGTCAAGCCCTGAAACCAGCCGAAAAACTGCTCGGCATAGGGTTGCAGGGCCGGTTCGAGGTAGTAGAAGTTCTCCCCCCGGTCGGTGAACTCCCAAAACTCCGCAGCCGTAGAGAGCAGCTCTTGGCGGATGCTCTGCAGGCGCGCCGAGGGCTCGTGCTGCATATCCCTGTAGATCAACTTGGCCAAATCCTCCCGCCCACGGCTGAGAAAGTAAGCCGCCAGCCGCACCTGGGTTTTGCGGATCCCGCGCAAGGTATTCTCCTGTTGCTCGCTTTCGGGGTCTTGGTCTAGGCGTAACAAGGCCTGCACAATGGCTTCGGTTGTTTCCGACTGCAGAGCACAGCTCAACTGGGCCAGCCTTCCCAGATCGAAGCCAAAGGTTTCCGAAAGGAAAAAGAGGCCGGCCTTGTAGGCAGTCAAGCTGTAGTAGCGAAAGTAGTCAACAATCTGCAAGACCAGGGCCGACTGACGGTGGTGTAGGGCTGCCTCGGCCAGCAGGCGGTATTGCTTGAGCAGGTTGTAGCCACCGCGGATGTCGCGCGCGTTGATGACAGCCCGCAGGTAGGTGTTGAAAAACTTGATCACCCACCCCGCTACCGTGAGTCGTTGGGTTTCCAGGGCGCGGATCCCCAGCTCCCGGCTGTGAATGGCCACCAGGGTGCTCGCCTGCTGCATGCCGTTTAGCCCCTCGACAAACAAGGCCTGATACTGCCGCAAGATCTTCAGCTCCAGCCAGGATCTCTCTGCCTCGATCTGGCTCAATAGGCCCTTATCCACCGAAGCAAAGTCCGGATCCCGCTGCAGAGCCGCGGTCAAGAGAAACCAGGTGGGGTGCAGTTGTGCTTTGTGCTCGGCATAGAAGATCCATAGAGACTTTAGACTATCCAACGCTTCCAAGAAAATGCTTCCCTCCTGTTGGCGGAGAGCGCTGGTGGCGATGCTTTTGATCTCATCGAGGGCAGCAAGGCAGCGCTGATGAGCTGGCGAACATTGGCCTGTTGGAGAGTGCTGCTCTGTTGCCACACCACGCCGACGCCAGCGAGAGAAACGACTCTCCTCGAACCCGAAATCAGATCCCAATCTTCTGGAGACAAGGGATCCCAGGACGGCCTGCCGCACCTGCTGCTCAATGCGACGGATGATCGAGGTCGGTTGCAAGAAGTTAAACACAAAGCGAAAGTAGGGGATCAGCACCAAAAACGAAGCTGTGCCCAGCAGCAGGTTCAGCCCGATGAGCAGCCCCGGATGTCCGCTGGCGGGATCGTAAAAGCTCAGGGCTATCGAGCTCCACAAACTGACCACATTGGCCAGGATCAGGAAAAAGAAGAGATAGAAGTTGACCTGCTCGCGCAAAAACAGCTCGGTGACCTTCGGGGTGAAGCGATCCGCGCTCAACTGCACCACAATGGCCACCACCGAGAGGGTAACGCCCAACACCCCCGACAACACCTGGGTCAAGGTGGCTACAAATTCTTGCAAAGCCTCTGCATCCTGGGTGGATCCCGTCCAGGCCAGGTTCAACCCGCTCTGGATCCAGCGGTGCCCACCCCAGGCCCAAAGCAAACCTGCTCCCACCCCCGCAGCGCTCCAGGGCAGAAGGCGAGGGCGACGCCCAACACAGTTGGGAGCTGTGTGTATCTCTTTCACGGTGGCTTTTCCCAGAAAGGGGGCGCCTCAATACTCGCTCAGGAGAGCTTCCACAAACTCATAGCTGGAAAAAGGCCGCAGATCTTCCAGCCCCTCGCCGGCGCCGATGAAGCGGATGGGCAAGTGCATCTGTTGTGTAATGGCCAGGGCAATGCCCCCCTTGGCGGTGCTATCCAGCTTGGTCAGGATCACGCCGCTCAGCTTGGCCACTTCGGAAAACACCGCCGCTTGGCGCAAGCCGTTTTGCCCTTGGGTGGCATCCAGCACCAGCAGGCTTTCCACCTTGGCTTCAGGAGCTTTTTTGTCGATGATGCGGCGGATCTTGGCCAGCTCCTCCATCAGGTTTTTCTTGTTTTGCAGACGGCCCGCCGTATCCACCAAGAGCAGCTCGGTGCCCCTGGCCTGGGCGGCTGTGATGGCGTCAAAGACCACCGCCGCCGGGTCAGCATTGGGAGAAGGATTGGCGATCACCTCTACCCCCGCTCGTTCTGCCCAAACCTTGAGCTGCTCCACCGCGGCAGCCCGGAAGGTGTCGGCAGCGGCGATCAAGCAGCGGTACCCAGACTCGCGGGCCACATGGGCAATTTTGCCGATGGTGGTGGTTTTGCCCGCTCCATTCACCCCGACAATCAGCCAAATGTTGAGCGTGCCCCGTTGCGGCGCAAAGGTGGGATCCCCTACCGTCAACATCTGGCGCATCTGCTGCTTGAGGTATTTGACCGCCTCCTCCGGCGGCACCACCTCCTCGCGCATGCGCTTTTGTAGGGCTTGGATGATCCGCTCGGTGGCATCGATCCCCACATCGGCCTGCAGCAACAGGGCCTCAATTTCTTCTACAGCTTTCTGGTCGAGGGGGCCACGGCCTACCAGGGCCTTCAATTGGTTGATTAGGTTGAGGCGGGTTTTGCCCAAGCCTCGCCGCAGCTTTTGCAGCCAAGAGATCTCTTCTACGGAGATCTCTTCCGGTTTGCGCCCTTGGGCCGCCAAGATCTCGGCTGACCAGCGGAAGCCTTCATCGAAGACCAGCTCTTCCGGCCCGGTCTCGGGAGAGGGAGCGACGGCTGGGGTCATCGGCTCCGGCTCTTCCACAGCGCTGGCTTGCAGGGCTTGCAGACGCTCGGCAGCACGGGGAGCCAGATCGAAAAACGAGGGAGCTGCCGCCGGCTGCACAGAGGGTGATTCTGGAGATACCGGTTCTTTTGTTGGAATAGGCTCCGGAGGCGAGGCCGGTGGCTGTGGCTGGAGAGCTTCTGCAGGGATCCCTTCTATTTGCCCATCTGTTTGCTCAAGCGGGACGGAGTCCTTGGCTGGGGCCTCCTGGCCAGCGGCACGGGCCTTCAGGTTGGCATAGGCGGCTTTGGCGAAGGCCAAATAGTCTTCGGGGGAGATCTCCGCTGGCTCCGTGGCCGACGTGGGGTCTGGTGGCGAAGGCTTTGCTTCACCAGGGGAGTCGGTATAGCGGCGGCGAAACCAATCGAAGGCCATAATCCCAATCTCCAGCCAGACTGTTTTTTTCCAGTTTGACAGAGCAGACCCTAGAGCGCAGCCGTAAACTACCCGACTCCGACCGCTAAGCGGTACGGAGCGGGCTTAAGCGCTCCGCGCCGCTGACGCGAAGGGTAGCCCTGCAGTTGGCAAGCCAACCACGGACCTCTAGGCCGGTTTACAGCGACCCCCAAAAGCGCAATCACGTTGGCACCGTTAAAATCTGCATCCCCTTCCCAACCACAGACCGGGTTCACACAACGAAAATGCTTCCCTTCCCGCTGCCCAAGCCACAAACACCGGTGGCAGGTCTGCGAGCTGTAGGCAGGCGGCACCACCACCACC
>NZ_JANSJB010000117.1:0-6174 GCF_047462355.1 Synechococcus sp. H55.9
TGGTGGCGGTGGTGGGGCCGATTGGGGCGGGCAAGTCCACCCTGGCCAATGCCCTGCCCCGCCTGCTGGAGATCCAGCCGGGGCAAGTGTTTCTGGATGGGCAGGATATTACCCAGCTTCAACTGGGATCCCTGCGCCGCGCCATTGCCTACGTGCCCCAGGAGAGCTTCCTCTTCAGCGCCACCGTTCGGGACAACATCCGCTATGGCAAGCCCCAGGCGGAAGATTGGGAGGTGGAATGGGCCGCCAAAGCCGCCCACATCCACGCCGAGATCCTCCACTTTCCCAAGGGCTACGACACGCTGGTGGGGGAGCGGGGCATCACCCTTTCCGGCGGCCAGCGGCAGCGGGTGGCCCTGGCGCGGGCGTTGCTGGTGGATGCGCCGATTTTGATTTTGGATGACTGCCTCTCCAGCGTGGACAACCAGACGGCCCAGGCCATTCTCCGCCACCTGCGCCAGGCCACGGCCCAGAAAACGGTGATCTTGATTACCCATCGCCTCACGGCGGCGGTGGAGGCGGATCAGATCTGGGTCATGGACCAAGGTCGCATCGTGCAGCAGGGATACCATGCCCAGTTGTTGGCCGATGCCGACGGCCTCTACGCCCGCCTCTGGGCCAAGCAAAAGCTGGAAGAGGCCCTGGCCTAGGTTTTCTCTGGCCAGAAAGCCGGCCCAGCGGCTACCCTAAGCTGCAAGGCTGTGGGGAGGGGCAAAAGCATGGGAAGCAACGGGATCGATCTGCGCCAATTGCTCGGCCAAGCCGGGATCCAACCCCAGTTGGTCCAGGGATCCCTAGAGGGGGTGCAGGTCAGGGGTCTGTGCACCGATTCGCGCCAGGTGCAGGCCGGGGATCTGTTTTTGGGGATGCCGGGATCCCGTGTCGATGGCGGCGAGTTTGTCCGGGCGGCGCTTACCGGAGGAGCGGCGGCAGCCCTCATCTCGCAGGAGGCGTGGAAGCAAGTCAGCGGAGAGGCTGAAGGGAGCAGTCAGCCCATTTTGGTGTGGCCCCGCGCCGGCTTGAACCGGGCTGTGGCCCAGGTGGCGGCAGCCTTCTATGGCTTTCCGGCCCGCCAGCTCATCCTGGTAGGGGTGACGGGCACCAACGGCAAAACCACCACCACCCATCTCATCGAACATCTGCTGCAGGCTGCCGGTCGCCCCACTGCCTTGCTGGGCACCCTCTACAACCGCTGGCCCGGCCACTGCCAGGTAGCCCCCCACACCACCTTGTTTCCGCTGGAGCTGCAGCGCAGCCTGAGAGAAGCCAAGGCAGCCGGCGCCGAGGTGGCGGTGATGGAGGTCAGCTCCCATGCCCTGGCCCAGGATCGGGCTTGGGGGTGTAGCTTTGCCGCTGCCGTCTGGACCAACCTCACCCAGGATCACCTGGATTTCCACGGCAGCATGGAAAACTACTGGCAGGCCAAAGCCACCCTGTTCCGGCCGGAGTACTTGCAGGGGCGAGCGGTGGTCAACGCCGACGACGAGGGCGGACGGCGGCTGCTCGAAGCCATCCCAGCCCCTCTGGAGCCCTGGGCCTACTCCCTGCAGCCCCTCGAAGGGATCCCTGCCCTCTGGCCCAGTGACGTTCAACTTCACCCCAACGGCCTGCAGGCAACCCTGCACACTCCTTTGGGCAGCTTTGCTGTGGCAGCGCCGCTGGTGGGATCCTTCAACCTGGCCAACCTGCTGGCGGCAGTAGGGGTGGCGCTGCACCTGGGGATCCCTGTTGAGGTTATCCAGTCGGCCCTGCCCCATTTTCCCGGTGTGCCGGGGCGGATGGAGCGGGTGAGCCTGCCGGGGCAGGACATCACGGTGATCGTAGACTATGCCCACACCCCCGATGGGCTGGAAAACCTGCTCAAGGCCCTGCGCCCCCAAGTTCAAGGCCGGCTGATCTGCGTCTTTGGCTGCGGCGGGGATCGCGACCGGGGCAAGCGCCCGCAGATGGGCCGCATTGCTGCCACCTGGGCCGATCGGGTGGTGGTAACCTCGGATAACCCCCGCACCGAGGATCCGCAGCAGATCCTGCAGGACATTTTGGCCGGGATCCCTGGATCCCCCTGGGCGGTGGAGGTGGATCGGCGCCAAGCCATCCGCCTGGCCATCCTGGAGGCCCAGCCGGGCGATACAGTCGTGATTGCCGGCAAAGGCCACGAAGACTACCAGATCCTGGGCACCGAAAAAATCCACTTCGACGACCGGGAAGAAGCCCGCGCCGCCCTGTCCCTAACTCCCCTCTCCCTCAGGGAGAGGGGCCGGGGGTGGTCGCGCTAGCGGCGCGGAGCGCCTGGGTTGACTCCCTCAGGGAGAGGGGCTGGGGGTGAGGGTTAAGCTACTCCTGCCCTCTGTTCTGCAGCATCAGCTCCACAAACTCCCGGAAGAGATGGTCGGCATCGTGGGGGCCGGGGCTGGCCTCTGGGTGATACTGCACGGAAAAGAGGGGTAACTGGCGGTGGCGGATCCCGGCCACGGTGCGGTCATTGAAGTTAAGGTAAGTAACTTCTACTTCCTCAGCCGGGATCGAAGCGGCCTCCACCGCAAAGCCGTGGTTTTGGCTGGTGATCTCCACTTCCTTCTCCAGCCCACAGGGGTGGTTGAGGCCGCGGTGGCCGAACTTGAGCTTGTAGGTGGATCCGCCCAAGGCCAAGCTGAGGATCTGGTGGCCCAGACAGATGCCAAACATCGACTTCCCGCTTTGCAGCAGCGCCTGGGTGGTGCGGATGGCCGTCGTCTCTGCCGCCGGATCCCCGGGCCCGTTGGAGAGGAAGATCCCATCCGGGTTGTAACTCAAGATCTCCTCAGGGCTGGCGTGGGCCGGCAACACCATCACGCGGCAGCCGTAGCGGGCCAGGCGGCGCAAGATGTTGCGCTTGATGCCAAAATCCAGCGCCACCACCCGCAGGGGAGGATCCGGGATCCGGATCCCTTGGCTGCGGCCATAGTCCCAATCGGCGGGGGTGGGCTCCAGCCACTCGTAGGGCTGGGGCGTTGTAACCTCTGCCACCAGGCTCAGCCCCTGCATGGCAGGGGCCTGGCGCACCCGCTCCAGCAGCGCCTGCGGATCCAAGATCTCCGTCGAAATGGCCCCGTTCATCACCCCCTGGGAGCGCAGCCGCCGCGTCAGGGCCCGCGTATCCACCCCGGCAATGCCCGGGATCCCGTGCTGCTTGAGGTAGTCAGGCAGCGTCCCCGTAGCCCGCCAGGAGCTGGCCAGGCGCGACACGTTGCGGGCGATGATCCCGGCGGCCTGGGGCCGGGCCGACTCCTGATCCAGCTCGTTGATCCCGGTGTTCCCCAATTCCGGGCAGGTGAACGTGATCAACTGCCCCCGGTAGCTTGGATCCGTCATCACCTCCTGGTAGCCGGTCATGCCCGTGTTGAACACCACCTCACCCACCGCCGTGCCTTCCGCTCCAAACGACCAGCCGGCAAAGGCCGTGCCATCGGCCAGCACCAGCAGAGCCGGCTGCCGAGCGTGCCAGGGGAAGACTTTTTCCGGAACTTCAAGAGTTAGGGAGACCATAACCAGTGAACCTACAGCAAACAACCACAAGCCACCCATAACTCCCCTCTCCCTCAGGGAGAGGGGCCGGGGGTGAGGGATGGGAGAGGGGCCGGGGGTGTTCGCGTGAGCGGCGCGGAGCGCTTGGGCTGGGATCGGCAGCCCGACCATCCTACCCCAACTAGCCTTCCTCTGCCTCGTTGGTCACGTTGCCACACTCAGGGTTATTGTCCTTGCGGAGAGTGCCGATCAAAGTGCTCACCACCACGCAGCGGTTTTCGCCCTGGGAGTAGGTGCTGCTGACCACAAAGCGCCCCAACTGACGCGCCCGCCCTTCCGAGTCGAAAACGGCCCTTCCGCCGTTGAAGGTATTGCTGGCAGTAACAAAATTATTGAGGCGCACCCACTGACAAGGGGTGGGCTCATCGCAAAGGCCTTCCTCGTCTTGGATCACCAGCGTGGGGACATTCGGATCTGAGTTATCGATTTCAACCACCCAAGCACGGCCTTGGAGAGAAGCTCTGGCGTTGGCGCGGGCGGTGCGCAGGGCTCGCTCCACCTTGTTTTGCGCGTCCTCCAATTGGATGCGCGCCCAGATGTTGATCCCGGAGGGAACGGCCAGCCCGGCCAGAATGCCGATAATGACCACCACCGCCAGGACTTCTATCACCGTGAAGCCCTGGGATCGAAGCGGCCGCGCCGGGCCAATGGTTTTTTTCTCCAAGGCCAACATGGTGGACATTCCCCCTAGGAGAGTTGACGGTTGATAACACCGCGGGCAAGAACCCGAGTTTGCAGCGGCAGCAGGTAGCGCGACACCTCTGAGATATCGACGCTGGTGGCATCCTGAATGTAGCGACGGAAGAGGCCGGGGTTGGCCCGCTCCATGGCCGTGGCCGTGATGTTGATGACCACATCCTGGGGTCGGTCGGCGCCGGGGCTGCGCCGCACGCAGACGTAGAAGCCCACGTCGTTCTGGTTATCTGCCAACCCTGAGAAGGTGACGCCGTTGGGTTTGCCGCCGCCAAAGGCATAGCCCTGCGGGCAAGCGGGTGCAACCTGCGGACTCCCCTCCCGGCTGCTGAAGATGTTCGAGACCAGAGTTATCAGGCGAGGGCCATCCGCCCTGCTGGCAATGGGGATCTGGCGTGCTCGGGCCTGCTCGGAAGGCCAAGCAAGGAAACCTTCCCGGAACGGATCGGGATCTTCAACAAAGAACGGGCTGCGACCAGCGCAGTCATTTTGACCCTGAGTGTTGAGGGGGCGTAACTCAAAACGCTCGATCCGCGCGTTGCCTTCCCAAGGAGTGTCCCCTGTTGGGTTGCCGGCGTTGTTGTAGTTGCGGCGCAGGTAGTACACCACCAGGGTGTAAATGCCGCGGCGGCTGAGCAGCGTTTCCCAATCCGCATTTCTGCCGTTTGTGAGCGGGAACCCAGCAGGTGGTTCAGCAGGCAAGGTAGCACGGCCTTCGCGAATCTGTTGCAAGGTGGGGTTGCCCGCGTAGCATCCCCGCGGGATCGGTTCCAGCTTCCAAAGGGCAACAACCGGGATAGCGTCATCGGGGCGGCGGATCCAGCCTGGCTCGTAAAGCCGCTGGGTAACATCTGGGATCCCGTCTCCGTTGGGCTGTTCGGTGTCGTTGTAAATGTAGAGAGCTTCTGCCAGATCCTGCTGGATATATTCCATGGCCTGGGTTAGCTCCGCCTGCACCTGGGTGCGGCCCGTCTCTTCCCGATCCAGCCGCATCGTCTCGATGACGATCATGGCGGTGGCCAGGAGAAAGATGGAGGCAATCAGCAGCGAGACCAACAGCTCGATGAGGGTAAACCCTCTGCTGGCTCGGCGGCGAAAGATCCTGAAAAACATAGGGAAACACCCCCATCTTGCAACAGGTTTTGCGGGAAGGAACTTAGGCTCTACCTCAGGTTTCAACAGGACTGGCAGGCAGGGGGAAAGCCCGGCACCTCTCGATGGGATCCGCACCTATGGTAATGGCTATCTGCCGGCAAACATCTCCCAAGTTGGCGGCGGAGTTAATTTCTACAAAGGAGGTGGCCATGGGAAAGAGCCAGACATCGGCATTGGCCAAGTTTTGGTTGGCTGAAACCAGCTCCGTTCCCAATCCAGGCAGCGCTTGGCGCGTGTCTGGATCAAAAGAAAAGCGGTGGTAAACCCGCACGCCCAGGCGAAAGCTGCAGGGCACCCCCTCAATAACCGTTCTTTCCCGCCGGTCGATGCAGGGCGCCCCCTCGTCGCGGAAGGTTTGGATGACGTATTCTTCCGGGTTCCGCCCCGGCACTTGAACTTGCGCCAGGCGAAGGGAATAGTTGTCTTTGTGGGTGTAGTTGCCGGCATTTGCATCGGCGGGCATCTCGTCAGGGGGTGGGGTGTTGGCCAGCGGATCTTCTCCCACTCTGGGCAGACGATCCCGTTGAGCCGGATCCTGAAAAGCCTTTGGAGCAGCCGACAGCTCGATATCCACCAGGGTGCGGATGCGATCCACCTCCTCCTGGGCCAGGCGATTGGCCAGCTCTACCCGCTCGCTCATGGCGCGCCGGTAGGCAACTAAGGTAAGGGCAGGGGCAAGAGCAGTCATGGCCAGCGCCACGATGATCACCGAGGCCAACACCTCAATGAGGGTAAAGCCCTCTGCTGCCGATTGCCGCCAAA
>NZ_JANSJB010000118.1:0-2235 GCF_047462355.1 Synechococcus sp. H55.9
TGTTCCTTAACTTTTGTTGTTTTTCGACTCGCCAATTTTGGGCAGAGTCTCCACCCACGCTGCACACAGAGGGGATGAGATGTCCGGCCAAAACGAAATCCATGTGGTGGGGGCGCGGCAGCACAACCTCAAAAACCTCGAGCTGCGGATCCCGCGCAATCGCCTGGTGGTGTTTACCGGCGTCTCCGGGTCTGGAAAATCTTCTCTGGCCTTCGACACCATCTTTGCCGAGGGGCAGCGGCGCTACGTGGAGTCCCTCAGCGCCTATGCGCGGCAATTTCTGGGGCAACTGGACAAACCGGATGTAGACCGCATCGAGGGCTTGAGCCCAGCCATTGCCATCGACCAAAAGTCCACCAGCCACAACCCCCGCTCCACGGTTGGCACCGTGACCGAAATCTACGACTACCTGCGGCTGCTGTATGGGCGGGCCGGGATCCCCCACTGCCCCCATTGTGACCGGGTGATTGCCCCCCAGACGGTGGATCAAATGGTGGACCAGATCCTGGCCCTGCCGGAGCGGACGCGCTTTCAGTTGCTTGCGCCCGTGGTGAGGGGAAAAAAGGGCACCCACGCAGCGCTCTTGCAAAGCCTGCGCCAGCAGGGGTTTGTGCGGGTGCGCATCGACGGCCAGGTGCGGGATCTCAGCGAGGAAATTGAGTTGGCCAAAACCAAGGCCCACACCATTGAGGTGGTGGTGGATCGGCTGGTTAAGGGCCCCAACATCGCAGAGCGGCTGGCCGATTCCCTGACCACCTGTCTGCGCCAGTCGGGGGGACTGGCGGTGGTGGAGCTCTTGCCCCGTGAAGACGAACGGGAACACCTGCTGCAAAAAGTAGCCGAGGTGGCGGGGCAGTACCTCAACGGCAAGCCAACGGAGCTGATCTTTTCGGAACAATTTGCCTGCCCCGAACACGGCTCCGTGCTGGGCGAGCTGTCGCCGCGGCTATTTTCCTTTAACTCCCCCATCGGCGCCTGTCCCGTCTGTCACGGCCTGGGCTTTGAACCCATCTTCGACCCCGACCGGATCGTGCCGGATCCCAAGCTCCCCCTCTATGCGGCCATTGCTCCCTGGGCGGAGCGGGAGAACCCCTACTATCTGGCCCTACTGGCGGGGGCTGCTAAGGCCTTTGGCTTTGAGCTCAGCAGCCGCTGGTGCGACCTTACCCCCGAGCAGCAGCAGCTCCTCCTCTACGGCAGCGACCAGGAGATCTACGTTGAGGCGGAATCCCCCCAGGGGAGCCGGGGCTACTACCGCCGCTTTGAAGGGGTAATCCCGCAGTTGCAGCGGCACTACCAAGAGACCACCGCCGAAACCTACCGGCAAAAGCTGGAGACCTACCTCACCTACCGCCCCTGCGCTGCCTGTGGCGGATCCCGGCTGCGGCCAGAGGCCCTGGCCGTGCGCGTCGGTGGCTACCGCATCACGGATCTCACCGAGATCTCCATCCGCGACTGCCTGCAGCGCCTGGAGCAGCTCCAGCTTACCCCCCGCCAAGCGCAGATTGCCGAGCTAGTGCTGCGGGAGATCAAAACCCGCCTGCAGTTTTTAATTGACGTGGGCCTTGACTACCTCACCCTAGCCCGACCGGCCATGACCCTTTCGGGGGGCGAGGCGCAGCGGATCCGACTGGCCAGCCAGATTGGCTCCGGCCTGACGGGGGTGCTCTACGTGCTGGACGAACCCTCCATTGGCCTGCACCAGCGGGATAACCAACGCCTCTTGCAAACCCTATTCCGCCTACGGGATCTGGGCAACACCTTAATTGTGGTGGAACACGATGAAGAGACCATTCGCGCCGCCGACCACATCGTGGACATTGGCCCTGGCGCTGGCATCCACGGCGGAGAAGTGGTGGCCCAAGGATCTCTAGCCGACATCCTAGCCTGCGAGCGCTCCCTCACCGGCGCCTATCTGTCGGGGCGGCGGCGGATCCAAACCCCAGCTCAGCGGCGACCTGGCAAAGCCGTCTCCCTCAAGCTCACCGATGCCCACAAAAACAACCTCAAGCACATCGATGTGGAGATCCCCCTGGGCAAGCTGGTCTGCGTCACCGGCGTCTCCGGCTCCGGCAAGTCCACCCTGGTCAACGAGTTGCTCTACCCTGCCCTGCAACACTCCCTCGGCCAGAAGGTGCCTAAGCCAACGGAAATGGGGGAGCTACACGGCATTGAACACATCGACAAGGTCATTGTCATCGACCAATCCCCCATTGGCCGCACCCCCCGCTCCAA
>NZ_JANSJB010000118.1:2335-6063 GCF_047462355.1 Synechococcus sp. H55.9
GTGTGTGGGGGCAGCCGCTACAGCCGCGAGACCCTCCAGGTCAGGTACAAGGGCAAAAACATCGCCGAAGTCCTAGACATGACAGTGGGGGAGGCGCTGGAGTTTTTTGCCGCCCTACCCCCTGCCGCCAAGATCCTGCAGACGCTGGCCGATGTGGGCCTTGATTACATCAAGCTGGGTCAGCCCGCTCCGACGCTTTCCGGGGGGGAAGCGCAGCGGGTGAAGCTGGCGGCAGAACTGGCCCGCCGCTCCACCGGCAAAACCCTCTACCTGCTCGATGAACCCTCCACCGGCCTGTCCTTCTACGACGTTCACAAGCTCTTGAATGTTCTGCAGCGGTTGGTGGATGCGGGCAACACCGTGCTGGTGATCGAGCACAACCTGGACATCCTCCGCTGTGCCGACTGGATTATTGACCTGGGGCCGGAAGGGGGCGACCAGGGCGGCCAGATTGTTGCCGTCGGCACCCCTGAGGAAGTGGCCGAGCAGCCGGGATCCCATACGGGGCGCTACCTAAAGCAGGTTTTGCAACGACATCCCCCCGGCCACTGAGTAACTCAGGGTTACTCTGAGCCTTTTGCCCGTGTGGCATGATGATCCAGAAGGAAAAGGTTCGCATCCTCCCCAAGGGTAGAGCCAAAGAACTCCGTCCCGCTAAAGTGCTCCGCAGTGCTGACGCGAACGGTAGACCATATATGCCTGGAGTAGCCGGAGTCCTTATGGTAGGGCAGACCCTGGGTGGCCGCTATCAGATCTTGGAAGAACTGGGATCCAGCGGGCAAACCTACCTGGCCCAAGATGGCCATCGCCCTGAACAGAGCTGGGTGGTGATCAGGCGTTGGCAACCTCGCTCTCCCAAGGGGGAAGAGCCCTCTGCCGCCCGGCAGCGATTTGAACAGGCAATGGCGCTGTGGGAACGCCTGGGATCCCATGAGTGTATCTCACGCCTGCTGACTTATTTTGAGCAAGAGGGAGATTTTTACTGGGTAGAAGAGTGGATCGAGGGGCAGACTCTGGAACAGGCCCTGCGCCAGGCCACTGAGCAAGGTCAGCCTTGGACAGAAGCTGAGGTGCGGGCCTTTTTGCAAGATGTGCTGCAAACCTTGGCCTTGCTACACAGTGAGGGGGTAAACTGCTGCAACCTAGAGCCCTCTCGCCTGATCTGTCGCCGGGCGGATGGCCGCTGGGTAGTGTTGGGCTTGGGCTGCTGCAACTCTGGGCCCGAGGCTGCCGACAGCGATCTGGAGGCACTTGGGCTCATCGCCATACAGGCCCTCTCAGGGATCCCGACCCACAAGCTGTTTCGCGACCCGTTGACGGGAGAGCTGCGCTGGCACGATCTGGCTCCTACCAGCGCTCCTTTTGCCGCTTTTTTGGATTGCCTGGGGGGTTGTGACCCGCGGCAGCGCTTTGCTTCGGCAGCGGCAGCTTTGGCCGCTCTCCAGGCTTTGCCTCTGGCAGAGGGCGTCTCTCCCGGCGCTGAGATCCTGCCCGACCCTGTTGCCGCCGCTCCCTTACAGGAGCCGACTACGCCGCCGCGTTCCTCGGTATCACTGCGGGCGCGTTTCTGGATCCCACCACTTTGGGCGGGGAGTAGTCTGGCGGCTTTGCTGGTGCTACTCGGAGTTGCTGCCTGGCAACTGGCGGCCAACCTCAGCCTGTGGGGAGAGAAGGCAATTGTGCCCAGGGACTCTGTCCCGCCCGCGGGAACGAGGGCAAATTTGGGATCCGCTGGGCTCAAAAGCTTCAGCTCCCCAGAGCAGCCGCCCAATCCCTCCAGGACTGGATCCCTATCCTCTTCCAGCCCTGCCCTCAACCTAGCTGACTGGGCCAAGTCCTTGCGGCTCAAGGCCACACTGGAAGGCCCCGCCGCTATCACCGCTCTGGCCATCAGCCCGGATGGAGATCTCCTGGTTGCCGGGGGAGACGACGGTGTCATCCGCTTTTGGGATCCCCAGGCCGGCCAACTGCTGCAGAGCTGGGCAGGCCACGAAGGTTCGATTGAGACGCTGGCCATCAGCCCCGATGGTACCTTTTTGGTGAGTGGGGGGGCCGACAAGACGGTGCGGGTTTGGGATTTGGTCACCCTGGGGGATGGGGTGCCACGGCTGCAGTTGCAGGGCCACACCGAGCTGATCAACAGCGTCGCCATCAGCCCCGATGGCCGTTGGATTGCCAGCGGCAGCGCCGACCGCACCATTCGCCTTTGGCAAGCTGAGGATGGCCAGTTGGTGCGCACCATCGACAGCGCCGCCCACCCGGTTACCCAGGGGTCAGGCATTACGGCGGTGGCCTTCGCTCCCTCTGGGGTGGCGGAAAAAAGGAGCCCGCCCTGGATCCTGGTGGCCGCCAACGGGGATCCCACCGTTCATCTTTGGGATCCCGGCAGCGGGGCTTTGTTGAAAACCCTGGAGGCCGACTACCCCATCGAGCAGGTGCTCCTCAGCCCCGATGGCCGCCACTTGCTCGCCGCCAGCGCTTCCGGCGTCTGGATCTGGAACGTGGGCACGGGATCCCTCGAGCGCACTCTGGCCCAGCCCTTGTCTGGCTTGGCCACCCTTGCCCTCAGCCCCGATGGCCGCCTGCTGGCCAGCGGCACCGATCACCGCGCCCAGCAGATCAAACTCTGGGATTTGGGCAGCGGCAAAGAGTTGCGCACCCTGGGCGGCCAGACTTGGATGGTGAGTGCTCTGCTGTTTGGCCCCAACGGGCAAACCCTTCTCAGCGGCGGTGCCGATGGCGCCATTCGCATCTGGGGGCCAGAACATCCTGCCTCAGAAGGGGACTCAGCCTTGAGGAATCGAGCCAGGTAAAATACTCCACGGAGAAGGGATCCCAGCAGCATGGGCAGAGTGGTCATTATCGGGGCAGGGCTGGCCGGCTTAACCTGCGCCAAGGTGCTGAGCCAGGCGGGTTGGAGCGATGTCCTAGTCCTGGAAAAAAGCGACGGCCCCGGCGGGCGGGTGCGCACCGACGCGGTGGAGGGCTTCCGTTTGGATCGTGGCTTTCAGGTGCTGTTTACCGCCTATCCCCAAGTGCGGCGGCATCTGGATCTAGGCCAGCTCAATCCCTGCCCCTACCGTCCGGGAGCGATGCTGGCCCAACCCGGTCGCTGCTGGCTGTTGGGGGATCCCCTGCGGGATCCGACCAGCATTGTCCCTTCCCTCTTCAACCCCTTGGCCAGCTTTGGCGACAAGCTCAAGGTGCTGCAGTTGCGGGCGGAGCTGGCGCGGCGCACCCCAGAACAGGTTTTCCAGGAAGGACTGGGGGGATCTGACCGCTCGGTGCGAGAGTTCCTAGAGGAGTACAGATTTTCCCAAAAGATCTGCCAGCACTTCTTCTACCCCTTTTTCCGCGGCATTCTTTTGGATCCGGATCTGGCCAGCAGCGCCCGCCTCTTTGCCTTTTATTTCAAGATGATGGCCGAAGGAGCCATCGTCACCCCGGCGCTGGGCATGGGAGAGATTGTCCGCCAACTGGCCAGCCACCTTGCCCCAGAGCAGATCCGCTACCAAACCTCGGTGGAGCGCATCCTGGTGGAAGAGGGAAAAGTGCGCGGGATCCGCACCGCCAAGGGCGAGGAGATCCCTGCCGAGTGGGTGGTCTGCGCCACCGATGCCCCTCAAGCGCGGGCCTGGCAGGCCGAGCTCTGCCCTCAAGCTGCTGCGCCCATCCCCACCCAGGGACGGGCGGTGACCTGCCTTTATTTCTGCGCCCCCTTTTCCCTG
>NZ_JANSJB010000119.1:0-1446 GCF_047462355.1 Synechococcus sp. H55.9
TTGAAGCTGCGGGTCGATCAGGGGATCCCGCCCAGCCAGCGCCGCCAGCTCCACCAGGGATCCCCTCTCCTGGTGGCCCTAAACAGCTCGGCCACTTCTTCGCCGCTGGGTCGAGCCCTAAAGGTCTGGAGGACGCTGTAGAGGCCGGGCTCTTCCTGCTGCCACAGGCTCCAGGGATCCGGGTAGGCGCGAAACAGGGCTCCTTCCAGCAGCGAGCGCAGGTAGTAACTGGTCTCAAAGGTGCTCAGGAAGCGTTGCCGCAGCCGGCGCCCGGCCAGCCCCACCCCCACTGCGGCGGCATCCTGAAGTTGTGGGTTGAGGAGAACGACGGGCTTGGGATCCCGGCCTTTGGCAGCCAGCCCAGAAGGATCGCCGCCGCTCACCACCTGGCAGACCCGCTCCACCTGATCCAGGCTGTAGACTGCTGGCATTACAAACAGGACGCTCTGGTCTGGTGTAGGCTGCGTGCGGGCAGTCAGGCTTTGCAGTTGCATCCCGTCGGGAAGGGATCCCCACTCCCGCTGGGCCAGGGCTGCTCCGCCGGCATCGCTGAACAACACCAAAGCCGGTGGCGGCAGCAGCTCCAAGAACGGACGGGCTAAGACTTCCGGCTTGATGTCGGGGGCGAGGATCTCGATGAGCAGGCGGCGATACCCCGCCTGGATAGCCAGGCGTGTGGCCTGGATGGCCTGCTCGCAGGCTTGGGCCAGATCGCCGGGCAGGTGGGGAAACTGAGTCAGTTGCAGTTGTTCAGCCACAGTCTCATCCCATCAGATCCATCAGATAACAAGATTGCAACAGACGCTCAGCCGGACAAGTCTTCCCAAGCCCTGTGGGTGAGCAGTTCTTCCAGAACCCGCACCCCCCGCAGTTGGTTGGAAAGGGGCAGGTGACCTTTGGGGGCAGACAGATCCCAGGTGAACTCGTCGGGGTAGCGGGTCCAGTGGTAGCCTTGTTTCCAGCCAATCAGCGGCCAGAGGCGCTCCCAGTTGCGATTCACCCCCAGCCAGAGCTGCCGCTGCACCGAGTAGCCGAAGCGATCCCCGGAGGCCACCCGCCACAGGCGATCGATGGTGCGCAGATCCTCTGCCGGGATCCGGCTCACTTCGGAAAAGTACAGCCAGCCCCGCCGCGCCGCTCCCTCTCCCGCTGCCCGGCACAGCAATTGCAGGCTCAGCCGATCCGCTTCCAGCCAGGCTCCCGCCGCCAGCAACTCCTGGAGAGGCCGATAGTCAATGTCCAGGGCTGAAATCAGAGGGACTGTCACCATTGCCGTTGCAAAAGGTTTCTTTCGAATTCTAGTCCCTGTTGGCGGCCCACTCAGGGTTCAGGAGGATACTTGGGCGGATCCCCAAAGACGATGCGATAGCCAAGATAGGCCACCCCTAGCAACCCCGCCAGGATCCACAAGAAGGCTGAGAAGGGCATGTAGGAAAAAAAGACAAC
>NZ_JANSJB010000119.1:1546-3447 GCF_047462355.1 Synechococcus sp. H55.9
CTGAGAAGGGCATGTAGGAAAAAAAGACAACATAGACCCGGCGGCTGAGCCAAGAAAAAATGAGATAGACTGCCGCCAAGAGGCCGATCCCTTGCAAGGTGCGGAAAGCCGGCACCCGCGAGAGCGGCATGCGCTGCCGTGCCACCCAGATGGAGCTAAGGAAATAGTAGGGAGGCACCAGCAGCAGAAACATATCCGCTTGCTTCACCACCGCCTGCCAGCCAGCCGTGTTGGTGGCATAGGCCAAGTAACCGGCCCAGAGGACAAGGCTCACCGCTGCCAAGCCGATGTTCAAGCTGAGCAAAAAAGGCTCTTCCCACTGCCCCGGGATCCAGTGGCAGAGAACCCAAACCAGCCAAGGAGCCGCAAAGAGCAGGATGGCAATCGTCAAGCCGTTGGCGTTGAGCTGGGTGAAAAACGTTTCCAGGGTCATAATGGCGAAGGGAGGGAAAGTCGATTTCACTCGA
Source organism: Synechococcus sp. H55.9 (assembly GCF_047462355.1). Classification (NCBI taxonomy): domain Bacteria; kingdom Bacillati; phylum Cyanobacteriota; class Cyanophyceae; order Synechococcales; family Synechococcaceae; genus Synechococcus; species Synechococcus sp. H55.9. The sequence goes on from NZ_JANSJB010000119.1 coordinate 2,014, forward strand.
TAGTAGCGTAGTTCCAATCCTTGACCAAAATCCGTCAACACTGCCCAAAAAACAACGGTCTCAGGGATCAAGTTTTCCGGACAACCCAAAAGGGATCCCTAAATTACCAGCGATCCTTTCTGATCCACTTGGCAACATCCCTTCCCAAAAGTCCAAGGTCTTGCTCCCGACAAACGCCAACCCCTCCCCCAGCAAGGAGAGGGGCGGCGGGCTCGGCAACAGCCCAGACTAGAGGCCTTGCAGCACCGTATCCTGGCGCACCGAGAGGTTCTGGATGCGGGTATCTTGCGCAGCCGGGGTATCCTCCTGGGTGAACACGCCGATCTGCCGCAAGTAGCGAGCCAGCGCATCCTGCTCGCTGCCGGGGGTGTCAAAAGTGATGCCGGAGCTGGGGGCCAAGTTCACCCGGTTGGGGTTAGACAGGCGCGGGAAGGGATAGTCATCCCCACCGTTGGCCAGGAAGTCCAGCGTCACCAGGCGGAAGGTACGGCGGGGATCCCCTTGCAACTGGCCGTTGCGCACCACCACATCCCGGCCCGTGGGTGTGTCCACCCGCAAAGAGATCACGCGGGATCCCGGTGGTCGCGACGGATCAAAGCTGAAGGCAAAGCCGCCAATCTGCGGGAAGCGGCCCGGCGTGGCCCCTGGCTGGCTTTGCGCCACCCCGTGTTCTATCAATTGTTTCAGCTCCTCGGCGGTGACGGTCACCAGCGACAGGCCGTTGTTAAAGGCCAAGGCAGTTTCGATATCCAGTTGCGAAACTTGGCCTGACTGCTTGCCGGCATCGGGGTTGGCCAGCGGAGGGATCCGCCGCACCGGCTCGCCGCCGCCGCCGCCGGTGGTAGCCCCAATGGGAGCGCGAATGCCACCCCCGTTTTTCAGGGAGATAACCGTGGTGGCATCGACAGTTTTGGCGTAGGCCAAGTTGGCATCAGCCGTGAGGTTGCCCAGGTTGGTTTCCTCGGTGCGCACCTCGGCCCGCAGGCCGTTGAGGAATTGCGTAGTAGAGCCAAAGGTGCGGCCATCCTTGGTGCGGATGATGTTGCCGATCTCGTTGGCCACCCGCACCACGTCGGGGTTGGGAGTGCCGCGCACGGCTGCCACCCCTTGGTCGTCGGTGGCATAGGCGCCGCTTACCGGATCGATGCGGGCAATCACCCCATTGGCGTCGAAGCCGGCCACCAAGCGGCCCACGTAGCGGTAGTTGGCGCCGGTGTTGACCACTGCCACCGGCTGGCCACTGGCTGAGGTGCGCAGGATGGGGTAATCGCCCGTGCGCACATCTTCAGGGCGGAGGCGGTCGGTGGGCTTGGCAATAACACGGTGGGAGCCGCCGGCGATGATGACATCGACATCCCGCAGTTGGCTGGCCAGGGTTACCTCGTTTTGGAGCTGCTGCAGGTGGGCCAGGAGGATGATCTTGTTAATGCCCTG
>NZ_JANSJB010000119.1:3547-4681 GCF_047462355.1 Synechococcus sp. H55.9
CACCGCCGAGAAGCGGGGGGCATCCTGAACGGCGGCAATGGAAGCTTCCAAGTCGCTGGCGTGCAAAATCTGCAGCGTAAAGGCGGGCGGTTGACTGGAGAGGGTGACATTGGGATCCGAGGCGATAAACCCCGCTCCTCCGCCGGCTGGAGGAACTGAGCTACTGCTGGTACCGCAGGCGCTGGCCAGGCCCAGCACCAAACAGCACAGCCCAACCCACAGGGACTTGGCCAGAGGGTTCAGCCAAGCCGGAAACCCTCCCTCGGCAGGGGCTAACCCTCGAGCGCGACAAGCTGATTTCATGACAGTTCCTTCACTCCATCCACGAGACAAGACGCATCCGCGTTCACGTTACCAGGGCTGGGCGGGAGGTTTCGCTATGGCTTGTTTAAGATTGGGTCAAGCTCAGGTTAAGCTTGCCGCGGATCCCAGCCAAACTGGTGCAAGTCCACCCGGCCCTCGGCGTCGAAGGGGATCCCTTCGGCTTGGAGTAAGACTTTTTGCAGGTCGTCGTAGCCGAGGCGAAAAGGGGAGTAGGAGATGCGCCCTTGGGCGTTGATCACCCGCTGCCAGGGGATGTCGGTTTTTTGGCCTTGCAGGCGAAACAGGGCATAGCCCACCTGGCGAGCATACCCCGGATAGCCGGCAAGCCGCGCCACCTGCCCATAGGTGGCCACTCGCCCCGGCGGGATCCGCCGCACAACTTCATAGAAGCGCTGGTAGAGGCTGATGGATTGGGCCTCGGTGGGGCAAGCCGGTGTCATAGGGATCCCTACCCAAACTCAGGAGACAATGGAGTTGGCTGATAACAAGCGCAGCTCTTCCTATGAGTTATCTCATTGCGGTACTGCCGGATCGCATGGCTGCCGAGGCGGCCTATAGCGCTCTGGAACAAGCCGGCTTCCCTCTGGAGCGATTGCACCTGCTGGGGCGAGGCTACAAAACGGCGGATGAATTTGGGCTCATCGATCCGGCCCAAGCAGCCCACCGCCAGATGCAGCGCCTGGCCATTTGGCTGGTGCCCTTTGGCTTTTTGGCGGGAGTGGGGTTCAGCGTCCTCAGCGGCCTGGATACCTTTGCCTGGGCGGGATCCCTGGGCAACCACCTAATCGGCGGCCTGTTGGGTGCCCTGGG
>NZ_JANSJB010000119.1:4781-6030 GCF_047462355.1 Synechococcus sp. H55.9
GGTACAGCAAGCTTAGACCCCTTCGCATAGGTTCAATCGTGAGGGAGCAAAAAGCATGTTTTGGCAGTGGCAGCGACCTTTGGCCTTGCCTGCTCAAGTGGGCCGCGGCTGGGCCATCGGCCTGGGGGCAGGGATCGCCTGGCTGGCCTCTTGGCCGGCTCTTGCCCACCACGCTCTGGGCGGGAGATTGCCGGCCACAGGGTGGGAGGGGTTTTTGTCGGGCCTGGCCCATCCGGTGATCGGCCCGGATCACCTGGCCTTTGTGGTGGCCATTGGTCTCATTGCGGCGGGGCAGCCCTGGCGCTATGGGATCCCGCTGGGCTTTGTGCTGGCCGGTCTGGTGGGCACCGGGATCCACCTGGCCGGCTGGGATCCCCTGGGGCTAACCGAGTTGGCCATTGCCTGCTCCATAGTTCTCTTTGGCCTACTGCTGGTTCAATCGCGGCAGATCCCAAGTTGGCTTTTGCTGCTGTGGGGATCCCTGGCGGGGCTATTCCATGGCTATGCCTATGCCGAAGCGATCATCGGTGCCGAACCCATGCCCTGGCTGGGCTATCTGCTGGGGTTGAGCACCGTTCAATATGGGGTAGCGCTCCTTGCCCTCTGGGCGGCTGAAACCTGGGCAGAGAGGATCCCTGGCTTAATCCGCAGTGCCGGCTGGATGATTGCAATAGTGGGGGCTATATTCCTAACGTTGGCGGTGGTGAGCTCCTAGACACCCTTGCACTGGGGATCCCCAATCCGGTACAAGGATAACGGTGAAGATGAGTAACAACAAGGGGAGATCCCATGGAGCGCACCTTTATCGCCATTAAGCCAGACGGCGTGCAGCGGGGTCTGGTGGGCACCATCATCCAGCGCCTGGAAAGCCGGGGCTACCAATTGGTGGGCCTAAAGCTGGTGCAGGTAAGCCAAGAGCTGGCGGAAGCCCACTACGCTGAACACAAGGAGCGCCCCTTCTTCCCCGGTTTGGTGAAGTTCATCACCTCAGGGCCGGTGGTGGCCATGGTCTGGCAGGGCAAAGGGGTGATTGCTGCCGCTCGCAAGCTCATTGGCAAGACCAACCCTTTGGACGCCGAGCCGGGCACCATCCGCGGTGATTTTGGCATTGATATTGGCCGCAACCTCGTCCATGGCTCCGATGGCCCCGAGACCGCCCAACGGGAGATCGCCCTTTGGTTCCAGGAATCCGAGCTGGTAAGCTGGACGCCCGCCACCCAAAGCTGGATTTACGAGTAGGCATGGCCGG
>NZ_JANSJB010000120.1:0-1104 GCF_047462355.1 Synechococcus sp. H55.9
CGATGGCCGGCGTGAGGTTTGGCATTGTTGTTTTTCCCGGGTCTAATTGCGACCGAGACGTAGCCTGGGTGGCCCGCAGCCTTTGCGGCTGCCCAACGCGGTTGATCTGGCACCGGGAGACGGATTTGTCAGGGCTGGATGTGGTGGTGCTGCCGGGGGGCTTCAGCTACGGGGATTATTTGCGTTGCGGGGCCATCGCCCGCTTTGCGCCGGTGATGGGATCCCTGGCCGAGCACGTAGCCCGCGGGGGCTATGTCTTGGGCATTTGCAACGGCTTCCAGATCTTGACAGAAGCCGGCCTGCTGCCGGGGGCGCTGGTGCGCAACGCCAACCTGCACTTTATCTGCGACCGGGTGGGGATCCGCGTGGAACGGCAGGATCTCCTGTGGACAAGGGCTTACCCCGGCGGAGCCACCCTGACCCTGCCCATTGCCCATGGAGAAGGCCGCTACACCTGCGATGCCGACACCCTCAAGCAGTTGCAAGACAGGGGGCAGATCGTCTTTCGCTATGCTCCGGTCGCGCCCAACGGCTCGGTGGATAACATTGCCGGCATTTGCGATCCCAGCGGTCGCATCCTCGGCCTGATGCCCCACCCGGAGCGGGCGGCAGATCCCGATTTGCCAGGGCAGGATGGGATCCCTTTTTGGCAGTCCATCGTAACCAGTCTTGCCAGTTGACTAAGACTGCTGGGCCTGAGCCAACACCTGGCGCACTTGGTTCACCATCTCCTCGTGATCCACTACTGGCTTAGCAATATAGCCATCGGCCCCACTCTGGGCCAAAAAGGCCTCGCGGTCGCCGCGCATGGCGTGGGCCGTCACCAAAATGATGGGAATGGAGCGGCTTTTGGGATCCCCCTTCAGCAGTTGGGCAATGCGGATCCCGTCCACTGCCTCGCCGCGAAAGGTGCTTTGAGAGAGGGAGACATCCAGCAAAATCACGTCCACCTCGCGCGCCTGCGCCAGCCGTAGGATTTCCTCCACATCCTGGCTGTGAAAGACCTCAAACCCGCCTCGCCGCCGCAACACTTTGTCGAAAACGCGGGCGTTAATTGGATCGTCTTCCACCAGCAGCACTGTTGCCATCGCTAACCTAAAGTTG
>NZ_JANSJB010000120.1:1204-3738 GCF_047462355.1 Synechococcus sp. H55.9
TTACTTCTTCTGAATCCTAGGAGTTTCGCGAAAGGCGACGGCAAAAAACAGAAGGCCCAAGGTCAAAAACAGAATAAAGGTGTAGGTGATGGCTTCCATACCGACCTCCAAATCAAAATTCTAAGGGGGCTTAATTCCAGATTAGCTTGGAGCCGCCAGCACCCCATCTCTCCAGAGAAACAGAGTGCCGACGGTCATCCCGCGAGAAAGCCTTACGCTTCTTGCACCTTGCGCGTGGTGGGATCCCCCACTTTTTGGAAGACACCGAATTCCACCATTTCCTCGCTCATGTTCGGGTCAATACCGGCAAACACATCCCGGAAGAGGGTGCGGGCGCCGTGCCAGATGTGGCCGAAGAAGAACAGCAGGGCAAAGACCGCATGGGCAAAGGTAAACCAACCGCGGGGGCTGGTGTGGAAGGTGCCGTCGGCTTTCGGCGTTTCTCGGTCGAACTCGAAGAGCTGACCCAATTGGGCTTGGCGGGCATACTTCTTAACGGTTGCCGGGTCGGTAAACACCTGGCCGTCCAGTTTGCCTCCGTAGAACTCCACGGTCACGCCCACCTGCTCAAAGCTGTAGCGCGACTCGGCCCGGCGGAAGGGAATGTCCGCCCGCACCACGCCATCGGCATCCCGCAGGATGACCGGGAAGGTCTCGAAGAAGTTGGGCATGCGCTGCACCGTCAGCTCTCGCCCTTCGCGATCCCGGAACACCGGGTAGCCCAGCCACTCGATGGCAATGCCGTCTCCCTTGTTCATGGGACCGGCCCGGAACAGGCCCCCCTTGGCCGGGCTGTTACCCACGTAATCGTAGAAGAGCAGCGACTTGGGCAGAGAATCGTAGGCCTCACTGCGGGTCATCCCGGCTTCCATAGCCGCATTCACCCGCCGGTTAATCTCCTGGTTGAAATAGCCAGAATCCCATTGGTAGCGAGTAGGGCCAAATAGCTCCACAGGAGTCGTGGCACTGCCATACCACATCGTCCCGGCCACCACAAAACCAGCAAAAAACACCGCGGCAATTGAGCTGGACAGCACCGTCTCGATGTTCCCCATCCGCAGAGCGCGATAGAGGCGCTGGGGTGGGCGTACCGTCAGGTGAAACAAGCCGGCAATAATGCCGACAATGCCAGCAGCAATGTGGTGGGCCACCACACCCCCAGCGTTGTAGGGGTTAAACCCGGCTGGCCCCCATTCGGGTGCTACTGGCTGGACGTGCCCTGTCGTCGCATAGGGATCGCTCACCCACATCCCTGGGCCAAACACCCCCGTCAGGTGAAACGCGCCAAACCCAAAGCAGAGGATCCCCGCCAAGAGCAGGTGGATCCCAAACATTTTCGGCAAGTCCAAGGCCGGCTCGCCGGTACGGGGATCCCGGAACAGCTCCAGATCCCAGTAAACCCAATGCCAGCAGGCAGCCAAGAAGAGCAATCCGGACAAAACAATATGGGCAGTGGCTACCCCTTCAAACGTCCAAAAGCCCGTATTGGCCACGCTCTCGCCGTAGATATTCCAGCCGCCCCAGGAGTTGACCACCCCCAGGCGAACCATGAATGGCATGACAAACATGCCCTGACGCCACATCGGATTCAGGACAGGATCCGATGGATCAAAAATGGCCGTCTCGTAAAGCGCCATCGATCCGGCCCAACCTGCTACCAGAGCGGTATGCATCAGATGCACCGCAATCAGGCGACCTGGGTCATTCAGTACAACCGTATGGACCCGATACCACGGTAGTCCCATAAAGCTCGGTCCTCCACGTTCTCCAACACTTACGCAATATCCAGTCAAACCATTAAGCCGACATCTTCACCTGGGATCCTGACCTGAGCAGTTTCTTCAGGGTCGAGGAGTGCCGCACCCGCTTGAGCCAACGAGCGCACCCAAGGGGGATATCGCTCTCAGAATTTTTATCACGGGCATCAAACAGTATAACGAAACGCTACCGACCTGAGCGGCTTCAGCCAGGATGCCGTCTTATTTGGCATCATCTTCCCAGATCTCTCGCCGGAGATTAAAAATATGACTTAAAATGTAACAATACTTAGCAAACGCCGGTACTTCCCTGGCTCAGTCTGAAAGTGTCGTGGTTTCTGGCAAGGATATGGCAACGATTCGCTTTGTCAACGAGAATCGAGAGGTCGTCGTCGCGGAAGGCGCTAACCTGCGCTTGAAGGCGCTGGAGAATCAGATCGACCTCTACAAGATGATGGCCAAGCTGCTCAACTGCGGCGGCAACGGTCAATGTGGCACCTGCGTGGTGGAGATCGTCGAGGGATCCGAGAACCTCTCCCCTCGCACCGAGGCAGAAAACCGCAAGCTCAAGCGCAAACCGGATAGCTACCGCCTCGCCTGCCAGACCAAAGTGCTGGGGGATATTGCCGTCAAAACGAAGCCCTAACGCCCATTTTCTCTTTGGGCAAGCCGTACCTAAAGAGTGGTATGCTGACTGCCAGTTAGGCTTGTGGCGGTTGGAGCTATGGAGACGAATTACCTGGGCATCTTGGCCACTCTCTTGGTCGTTTTGGTGCC
>NZ_JANSJB010000120.1:3838-5858 GCF_047462355.1 Synechococcus sp. H55.9
GTTGACCCTACTGGCTCAAATCGGGCAAATGGCGTGCCCAAGGCCAGACAAAAAGGGGATCCTCTCGACAGGGAGGATCCCTTTGCTCTTGCAAGCCGGACGAACCAAAGGTACGCAGGTTAACGGCCTCAACCGGCCCGGTCAACCTGTTGCCTGAGCCGCCCTAGCTTGGTCAAATGTTCCTGCAGGCTCATACAAAAATTCAAACAGGTTGCCGTAGGGATCCTTACCGTAGAAAGAGGCAGTGCCATCCCGATGGCTGTGGATTTCTCCTACCCGAATGCCTTGGGATTTCAGGCGCTGGTGCTCTTGCTGGAGCTCCTCCAGGTTATCGAAGACAAAGCCAAAGTGCGGCCCTGCTGCGCGGTAGCCCGGCCCCAATAGCGCCAGCCCATCGTCCCCTGCTTTCATGTAGGCCCAGTCGGGATCCTGCCAGACATTGACCATGCCCAACTTTTGGTAGAACTCCACTGCCTTGGGGATGTCTTCTACCCGGATGGCGACATGCCCGAGTTGCCTAAGTGCCATGGTTCTCTCTCTGCTCAATGGAGCCAACTGCAAGGGTTCTCCTGTAATCCAGCATAGCTTGGGGGAGGAGCCCCTCTTCACTCCCCAGCGAGCAGAGATGGGATCCAATCAATTTCAACCTCATGTCAAGCCAAGGCCAGGCCAACGCTTAGGCTGTTGGCTGGGTGGCCAGGAATCGTTCTAGCTCGCTCAAGGCTTGTGCATCCATTTTGGTTTGCATGGGGCAGAACTTCGGCCCGCACATCGAGCAAAACTCCGCCGTTTTGTAGATATCTGCCGGCAAGGTTTCGTCGTGATATTCGCGCGCCCGCTCTGGATCCAAAGACAACTCAAATTGTCGGTTCCAGTCGAAGTTGTAGCGGGCTCTGGACATTTCGTCATCGCGATCCCTGGCCCCAGGACGGTGGCGGGCAATATCGGCAGCGTGGGCGGCAATTTTGTAGGCAATGAGGCCGTTGCGCACATCCTCGGCATTGGGCAAGCCCAGGTGTTCTTTGGGGGTTACGTAGCAGAGCATCGCTGCCCCGTACCAGCCGGCCAAGGCCGCCCCAATGGCAGAGCTGATGTGGTCATAGCCGGCGGCAATATCGGTTACCAGCGGCCCCAAAACGTAGAAAGGAGCCTCGTCGCACTCCTCCATTTGCTTGCGCACGTTAAACTCAATTTGATCCATCGGCACGTGCCCAGGCCCTTCCACCATCACCTGCACATCGTGTTCCCAGGCCAGGCGGGTCAACTGTCCCAGGGTTTTCAACTCCGCCATCTGGGCCTCGTCAGAAGCATCGTGCAGACATCCGGGCCGCAAGGAATCTCCCAGACTAAAAGAGACATCGTATTTCTTGAAAATCTCGATGATGTCGCGGAAGTGGGTGTAGAGCGGATTTTGCTTGTGGTGGGCCAACATCCAACGGGCCAGGATCCCGCCTCCGCGAGAGACAATTCCGGTTAGACGGTTGCGCACCAACGGCAAGTGTTGGATCAGGATCCCGGCATGGATGGTCATGTAGTCCACCCCCTGCTGGGCCTGCTTTTCAATGATGTGCAAGATATCCTCTGCCGAGAGTTTTTCGACATGGCCATGCACACTTTCCAGGGCCTGGTAGATCGGCACCGTGCCAATGGGCACCGGAGAAGCTTGGATAATGGCCGTGCGAATTTCGTCCAAGTCGCCACCGCCGGTGGACAGATCCATAACGGTATCGGCGCCGTATTTGATGGCCAATTTCAGCTTTTCCAGCTCCTCGGCCAACCCAGAGGAAGTGGGGGAAGCGCCGATGTTGGCATTGACTTTGCAGCGGGAGGCGATCCCGATGCACATCGGCTCTAGGTTGGTGTGATGAATATTGGCAGGGATGATCATGCGGCCCCGCGCCACCTCTGAGCGGATCAGCTCCGGTGGCAGGTTTTCCCGCCGAGCCACGTAGTCCATCTCTTCTGTAATCACGCCCTGCCGGGCAAAGTGCATTTGCGTTACATTTGCTTGCCCACGCCG
>NZ_JANSJB010000121.1:0-5797 GCF_047462355.1 Synechococcus sp. H55.9
ATCTGAAAGCAGCTTCTTCATCCAACTCCTCATCGAGAAGCTCAACCAAGACAACCAGCTTCCGACTTCACCCGCCGTCCGACCGCCGTGTCCTGGATCCCGGTGGACAACCGCTACTGCTTCCCGTGGTACGTCCACGTCAGGTGTAACGCCTGTTTGTCCACTCGGATATGCACCAGCGCCTTCTCAGTCATCTCGCACAGCCCTCAGCCTTGCGGCCTTTTTGCGGCTACTTTTCACCCCCAACTTACCCCATTCACCCCTAACTCAAACGCACCCTCGACTAAGGTTCGAGGCTGGAAGTGCTCATCTGGAGCAGGTTTTGCGGTTTGGTTCGGTGTTTGTTGCGTGGAAGCGGGCGGACGGAATCGAACCGACAACAGCAGTTTGGAAGCCAGCAGTTTTAAGTCGGCAAACGCTTGCTGCGTAAGGCTTTGCGGCGTTCCTTTAGTCTTGCGGGCAAGTTGCGGGCAGCAAGTCCTACTGACCAGATAAGCTTCAGAAGCCAAGCGTTGTTGCTGGAGAGGAATCGAACAAAGAGCTGGCCGCCTCCTTCGTTCTGACACACTTAGCCATACCGAACCTAGTCTGGCCTATCTTTCAGCGCAGCTCAACCTATTGCTGGCTGGGTCAACAAAACGCGCGGAGTGCCCCCCTGTATAGACGGTGGGAATGGACAGCGCCCCTAGATTGACTTTGGGTGTACCAGAGCACCGCCGCACGAAACAATACACTTAGAGTCAATCTGTACCGCTATCATGTCTGTGTCTGCTTGTGGTTTTGCGATAGAGAGGGACAGGGGGTCGGTGAGGGTTATGTTCGATGTTGCTACCAACCAGGGCTGGGAACCCGCCTCGTGAGTCTTGGATGCTTCAGCTCTACAGATATGGCTAGCGCCACGCTTTGCGAACGCAGACTCGGTACACAGGATGGACGCCGTCCCGCTGCCGCGAACGATGAAACAACTGGAGCAGGGGAAGAGACAAAAGCCTTGTCGTTAGGTAGGCGGGGAACCCCACCCACCCATGCACTGGGGTAGCTCATAACAGACACAGGCAGCAGCCTTCCCGCTAATGGTGCAGAGCCCCTACACTAGAGCTTGCGTGGAAGTGTTGTAATCAGTAGGGAAGATATTGCAGGAGAAAATTCCATGCTTCAAGAGAACGTTGAAATGAGCCCAATTCCGCCTAACTTACTGGACTATCAGAGAAGAGCTCTGGCCATGCGGGAGAGTTCATACATTGACTTTCCAGCCCACGTCCATCTGGAAACGATGGCGCGCTGCAACGCTGCCTGCAACTTTTGTCCCTATCCTTCGCTAGAAAGAAAAGGGACAAAGATGGACGATGCTCTCATAGAGAAAATCGTCAACGACCTTAAAGACATTCCACGTCTTCATCGCTTTCAATTAAGCCCCTTCAAGGTCAATGAGCCATTTTTGGATGCACGGATTTTTGATTTGCTTACGTACCTCCAGTCTGAGTTACCACACGCTACCATCACCTTGACTACCAATGCTTCGCTTATCAACGAGCGGATCTTGGAACGATTGACCCAGTTCCCCAATCTTGGCTACTTGTGGGTTAGTTTTAACGATCATCGCCCGAACGAATATGAGGCAACAATGAGGTTGCCCTATAGACGAACCCGCGAAAGCCTGGACATGCTGCACAAAGCAAAAGCTGAAGGACGTTTGCCAATGCGCATTGTGCTGTCGCGTGTCGGTGACGGCACGGCAGTTGATAAAGATTTTGCTGTCTGGGTAAAGACAACTTATCCCTTGTTTGAAGTGAGCATTTTTCCACGCACGAACTGGCTTGGCCAGGTTGACATGCCCCCTTCCGCAGTGCCGCCTGTAGCCTGCACCCGCTGGTTTGATATATCGATCACAGCAACGGGTGTAGTAGCCCATTGTTGCGCCGATGGCCAGGCACGCTACCCCATAGGCAACGTTCGGGAGCAGCATGTCCTCGACATCTACAACAGCCCAAGCTATCGCCGACTGCGCACAACAGTGGACAACCGTCTGCGTGTCGAGCCCTGCCGCCGCTGCAATTTTCTCTGAGAGAGATTTATGGCTATTACCGCCATCGAATACACCCTATTTCGCCAAATGCGGGAGCAAAACGCCATTCCACTTGGAGGAGACTGTTTGGAACTGGGCGAAGCCAACTGGTATGGCGACGTGGCTGTCGAGCAGCTTGGCCAAGACATTTATCGCTTTGCCAAAGAGGAAGAACGTACTGCCCTCTTCCGTCAGCTCGATGAAATAACTCAAGCCAAGCGCCCCGGAATGCTGTTCGAGATTGCCAAGATCTTTTGGCGCACCTTCTGGCAGCCGCGCTCCATGACGGCGGTGGATCTTCACGGCACCGAGACAGCTCTCAAGCTGGATCTCAATTTCCCTATTGAGTTGCCCCAGCGTTATGATGTTGTTTTTAACCTTGGCACAGCCAAGCACATCTTCAACATTGCTCAGGTAATGAAAACCATACACGACTACACACTGCCTGGCGGCTTGATGATCCATGGCCTGCCCTTTACTGGCTGGTTCGACCATGGTTTTTACAACGTGCAACCGACTTTTTTCTGGGATCTAGCTCAGGCAAATGGTTATACGATAATGGCTTATCTCTACGTCGAATACAACCCACTGAAGTTTGTGCAACTATGGAAACGGGAGGATATTCTCGAACTAGCCACCAAAAATCAGATTAGCCAAAATGCCCTGCTTTACTGCGTGCTGCGCAAGCCCGCTGAAGATCAACCGTTTTACTTTCCGATTCAGGGCTACTATGCTGGCACTATCTCCCAAGAGGCAGCACAGGCTTGGAAGACTCTACGATAAAAGGAGAGTGAACATGAAACAGCTCAGGGAGCAATTTACAGAACTCGGCTACTGCCATATCCCCCAGTTTATTTCGCCCGCCTTGCTAAATGAGTGGGCAGATGACCTGCACTGGCTGGTCGCCACCCAGCTTGAGCGGTTTGGCCTTTCAGCCAGTGAAGAAAGTGACCCTGTGCGTCGTTTGTCGCGCTCGCTCATTACTCTGTGGCGGGCCAAGCCGGAGGCACAGTCTTGGATTTATGAGGAGGTTAATCGTCGGCCTTGGATGTTTGAACTGGCAAGCAGCCGCTTGCTCACGAGTTGGGTTAGAGAGATACTGGGCAGCGAGCACATCGCCATCCATCCACGCCTGAACATGATCATGAACATGCCCGGCCACGAATGGCATGTTGCCCACTGGCATCAGGATCGTTTCTACGGCCCACAGCATCACGTAGTGGCCTACATTCCGTTACAGAATACCGGCGCCTTTAATGGTGGGTTGGTGGTTGCACCTGGCGAACACAAGCGAGGTCTGCTGCCCCACGCCTACGACGAGGCGCTGCGTGGAAAAAACAAGTGGATTACGCTTTTGCCAGAAGTCACCGCTTCCTTCAAAGAGCAGCGTCAGCTCGAACTAATGGCAGGTGACCTGGTTCTCTTCGACGGACTATTGCCGCACTCGGCCAACCTGAACCGCAGTGAAGATGTAAGATTTGCGGTTACGCTGCGCTATACCGATTTGACCGATCCTTTCTTCATTGAACGAGGCTGGCGCTGGCAAGATTTGGCGGAAGAAGGACTGAAAGCACTTGCAACCAAGGAGAATGCCCCATGAGCAGCACTAACCATCCCTTGAGCGGCATGATCCGCGAGTCATCCCGTCAAAGCGAAGCCAATATCAGGTGCCTGGCAGAACTGGAGCGCTACTGGGCCGAGAGCCCCGGCAGCGCCAACATCAAACTGGAAAATTTTACCAAATACGTCACGCGGGAAAGCTTAACGAAATTCTTGGCACGCGCCGAGGTGTTCCAGAAGCAACTGCACGTTCACGGTTCAGTTGTTGAGATGGGGGTTGCCCGTGGCGCAAGCCTCATGACCTGGTATCACCTGAGCTCGATTTTCGAGCCAACCAATTATCTGCGCGAGATCATCGGCTTCGATACTTTCACGGGTTTTCCAGAATTGTCTGCAGCCGATCTGGCAGGTCATCAGGTTTCCGAACATACCCGTCCCGGTGGTTTTGCCGTCGAAAGCGGCATGGCCAACGATATTCTGCGTGCCGCGTCCATCCACGATTTGACCCGCTTTCTTGGCCACCTACCAAAACTGAAGCTAGTCGAGGGCGATCTGCGTGTTACACTGCCCAAGTATCTTGAAGACAACCCCCATTTGGTTGTCTCTTTGCTGCATCTTGATGTCGACCTCTACGAGCCGACAAAACTGGCCCTGGAATTGCTCGTGCCGCGCATGCCCAAGGGAGCAGTGATCTTGTTTGACGAGCTCAACATGCGTCAGTTTCCAGGTGAGACGCTGGCGACGTTGGAGACGCTGGGCATCCGCAATCTCCGTCTGATCCGCTTCCCCTACGCGACGTGCATGTCATACGCCGTGCTTGAGTAAACTCCTCCACGGCTATAGCTTGCTTCCTTGAAGCGGTAGCCCTGCAAGGGCTGGTTTACAGCAGCTCCAGATGGGGCAATCAGGTTGGCGGCGTTGGACTCCCCATCCCCTTCCCAAGGCCTTTCTTGGCCGCCTGGACTGGGGTGGGGGCTAGCTTGCAGACTAGGGTCAGGGTTTGTTGCAGGGTAGTAGTACGATAGCCTCAGTGCTGCGTTTTTCTGATGACTCCCCTTTACTCCGACTCCTGCCCGGCATGTGGCGAAGTAGCGGCCCACCCTTTTTTTGACGGCGGGATGGCGCCGCTTGCCACCCTAGGCTGGCCGCGCACTGAACATGAGGCGCGGGCAATGCCCCGTTATCGGCTTGACTTTGTCCAGTGCATTGCCTGTGGCCATGTCTGGAATCGCGCCTTCTGCTATGAGGATGTTCCCTACCCCAGCCAGCCCAACCTCATGTTCAACGCCGGGATCCTGTGGAACCGGCACCTGGCACAACTGGCGGATGAGGCGTTGACCCGCCTGCCCCAGAAGCCAACAGTGGTTGAGATTGGGTGCGGCTGTGGTCACTTTCTGCGCGCGTTGGCTGCTTGTCGGCAAGGGCAGTACATCGGATTTGATCCCCACCAACCAGACGACTTCCCCCGCGACTTCCAGTTTGAGGCGCGGCTTTTTGAGCCGGTTGAGGATCTGCTGCGCATTCAACCGGATCTGGTGGTGATGCGCCACGTGCTGGAGCACTTTAGCCAACCAGCAGCTTTCCTGCAGCAGTTGGCGTGGGCTGCGAGTCAATGTGAGAAGACTGTACGCCTGCTTGTTGAAGTACCTTGTATTGACCGGGTCTTCTCTACAGGCCGATTGGTGGATTTTTACTACGAACACCCCCAGCAGTTCAGTACCGAGTCGCTACGTGCCCTGTTACAGCGCGTGGGTGCCATTGTGAGCCTGTGGCATGCCTACGATGGGGAAGTGGTGCTGGCCATCGTGGAGCTCTGGCTACCCCCCGACTGGCGGCTACGAGCAGAAGCAGCAGCCCAATTCCTGCAGCGCAGCCAAGCGGCCCGGCGCAGGATTGCGGCCCAGCTTCACGAGCTTGCCTGCAGTGGCCTGCGGGTTGCCATATGGGGAGGTACGGGGAAAGGGGCAGCCTTCATGCACCACTTTGGGGTTAGGGCCGAGCAGTTTCCCTTGGTCGTCGATTCGGATCCCAACAAGGTCGGCACTCATGTGCCCGGGGTGGGCCAGAGAATTGTGAGCCGAGAGGAACTGGTCAAGCAGCCGCCAGACGTGGTCATCATTCCGACGCAATGGCGCGCTGCCGACATTGTGACAGAGATGGCCAGCCTTGGGA
>NZ_JANSJB010000122.1:0-5771 GCF_047462355.1 Synechococcus sp. H55.9
AGGTTGGCAGTGGTCATGGCCAGATCCCGCGAAAAGGTCAGTTGCCCCCGTTGGCGATTGCCAGGGCCGGAGTAGGAAGAAGCGGCGAGAATGGCTAGGGGGAGGTCGAAGAGACGGGCCAGGGTATCGCCGATGCGCAGCCCCCCTTTGGCGATGCAGACAATTTGGTTAAACTCCCAGCCGCTTTCATAAACTTTGACGGCCAGCTCTTCGATTTTGCGGTGGTAGTCGGCCCAGGTAATAGAAATCTCGTGCAAGGGATCCCTCTCCCGCAGTCTGGATTGCTCAATTCTAACTATATTGATTCTTTTCCCATCGACCGGCCTGACGATGGCAACCTGAGGGTCTAGCTTTCTTTCAGCGGGATCACCTTCACCCAATGGGCGTAGGCGGGATCCCGATTTTCGGTGATGGCCGTCAGCTTCTGCCGCAACTGCTCGGTGATGGGGCGGGAGGGGGGCAAGACGTATTGCTCGATCTGGCGAATGGGCGTGATCTTGGCGGCAGTGCCGGTGAGGAAGGCTTCCTCGGCAATCAACAGCTCCGACTTATCGACCGGACGCTCTTGGGTGGGGATCCCCAGGTCGCGGGCCAGGGTGAGAACGCTGTCGCGGGTGATCCCTTCCAGGATGTCTTGGTCAAAGCTGGGGGTAATCAGCACGCCGTTGCGCACGATGAAGATGTTCATGCCCGAGGCTTCGCTTACCTTGCCTTGGGAGTTCATCAAAATGGCCTCATCATAGCCGGACTGCACTGCCTCAGTTTTGGCCAGAGAAGAGGTGATGTAGGCGCCGGTGATCTTGCCCCGCAACGGCAGGCTGCGATCCTCTTGGCGGGCCCAAGAGCTGATGCGGCAGGTGACTCCCTCTGGTGAGAGGTAGTCTCCCAACTCCAACCCGTACACGAAAAAGTCTTTCTCGATGTTGTGCAACCGCGGCGAGATGCCCAGGTCGGAGGTGTAGACCAGGGGGCGGATGTAGAAAGAGGTGGAGGGGCGATTTTTGCGGATCAGCTCCACGATCACCTGCTCGATCTTTTCGGCGGGCAGATCGAAGCAGAGCAGGCGAGCACTCTGGCTCAGCCGTCGGCAGTGGCGATCGAGACGAAACACCAGCACCTGATCCGGATTTTGCGGGTCGGGGATCCCGCGTAGACCGCCAAAGGCTGCCGTCCCGTAGTGCAGAGCATGGGTGGCAATGGAGATCTTCGCCTCGGCAAAGGGGACGATCTGGCCCTGAAAGTAGGCGTAGGGCAGAAAATCCGGCATGGTCGGCACCTACTGCGGTGGGAAAAGATGTAAGAGTAGGAATATTATCACCGATGGAGGCAGCATCGGCAGCCCCAGCGTTGGCAGCACTCGGAAAGATATGCGCACTGCAGTGTTTTTTAGCCAGTCAAGTTCTGAGAGGGCTGTGGAGGCAAACAGCTTCTAACTTACGAGGGGCCGACGAACTACACCCCATGACGCAAGGAGTCCACTCCCTTTGCGAAAGCAACAGTGCTCCTTTTGGCAAGGCTTCTTTCACCCCAAGGTTGGTAGGGTAAGAATGTGGTTACTCAAACAGTTGGAAATGAAGCTTCCAAAACTTGCTGTTGCTTCCTTGCTTGTGCCGGGCGTTTTGCTCCTCAGCAGCCCGATGTTATCGGTAGGCAAGAGCACAGAGGTAGCTTTTGCTCAATCTCCTGCTCCAGCCGTCCGCATTGAAGAAGCGATTCAGATGGCTCGATCTGCTGTTCCCGATGCTGTGATCAAAGAAGTTGAGTTGGAGCGCGAAGATGGCCGCTTAGTTTGGGAAGTAAAACTCACCAACGATGTTGAGGTCAAGATCGACGCCACTACCGGCGATGTTGTCGATATCGATGACTAGCCCTCAGGGGGGCACAAACTGGGGTAAGCGTTGCCGGAAAAAGCGGTAGTTGCCACTGCTTGATGAATGCTTGATGAAAAAGTAGCAATCTTGAGAACTGCAAAAGCTGGGGATCCCGTTTATTTGGGCAGGGGGAAGGTGTTCGCATGATAGACACCCGCTGGCTGAGGCCAGTTTAACTGCTGGCCAGGGGCAGGTGGTCGAGTCAGTCTGGGCTAAAATGCTGTCTATCCGTCTTGCTGCTCCCCCTGATGGACGACCCCCCTTTAGTCTCAGCGGCTACTTTCCCCAACACTGAGCTTTCGTGGGGAGATGCGTCTCTTAGTCTCTTTTGGGTCATCGCTCTTCTGGTCATCAACGCTTTTTTTGTGGCGGTGGAGTTTTCCTTGGTGTCGGCGCGGCGCTCCCGCATGGTGCAGTTGGCCAGCGAAGGGAACCGCCAGGCGGCAATTGTGCAAAAGGCCCAGGAACAGTTGGAGTATGCCCTCTCCACCACCCAGTTGGGCATTACCCTGGCCAGCGTGCTGCTGGGCTGGATCGGGGCCACCCAGGTTGCGCCGACACTGTTTTTGGCCTTGAGGCAGTTGGCCTGGTTGCGGAACGTGGATCCCGCCGTTGTTCAGGGGGTGGCAGTGGTGGTGGTGTTTTCGCTGCTCACCTATTTCCAAATTGTGGTGGGGGAGCTGATCCCCAAGACTCTGGCCATTCTCTACTCGGAGCCGATTGCCCTAAAACTGGCCTGGCTCAACCGCTTGGTGAGCCGCTTTTTGCACCCTTGCGTGGAGCTGCTCCGGTTCTCCTCCCGCTGCTTGTTGCAGCTTTTTGGCGTCCGCATCCCGGAGGCCACTTCTTTTTACAGCACCATGACGGTGGAGGAGCTGCAACTGTTGATCGCCTCGTCGGTGGAGTCGGGCAACATCGAGGCGGAGGAGCGGGAGCTGTTGAGCAATATCTTCGAGTTCGGCGAGACGGTGGCCAGCGAGGTGATGATCCCGCGCACCAGCATCGACGCGGTGCCGGAAACCGCTACGGTGCAAGAGGTGCTGGCCGAGGTGGCCGAATCGGGGCATTCCCGTTACCCGGTCTACGGCGAGTCTTTGGATGACATCCGCGGCCTGATTCATGTCAAGGAGCTGATCGGCGAGCTGGCCAAGGGATCCCTGGATTTGCACAGCCCCATCACCCCTTTCATTCGCGAGGCCCACTTTGAGCCGGAGAACAAGCTGATTGCTGAACTGTTGCCGGAGATGCGGCAGCACCACTGGCCAATGGTGGTGGTGGTGGACGAGTTCGGCGGCACGGCGGGCCTGATCACCATTCAAGACCTGGTGGAGGAGATTGTCGGCAAGCTCTCCGATGGCCCAGATCCCAAGGCGAAGGAGCCGGATATTCAGGAGCTGGACGAAAATACCCTCCTCATCCAGGCCCAGTTGGATATTGAAGAGGTCAACGAGCGCTGCCACCTCAACTTGCCCCTCCACGAGGACTACCAGACGCTGGGGGGCTTTTTGATCTACCACCTGCAGAAGATCCCGCGCGTGGGGGAAAAGTTCACCTACCAAGACATGGAGTTCCAGGTGGTGCGCATGGAAGGCCCACGGGTGGATCGGGTGAAGGTCGTTCGCCACCGCCGCAGCTCTCCCAACCCGCTGCCAGTGCTCCCCCCCGCCCAGACGACCAAGCCTGGCTCTTGAGGAGCTAGGTTTTGACGACCTTGAGGGTCTGCAGCCGCACATCTTCGGGGCCGTTGATAAAGCCGCCTGCCTCGTGCACCAACAACAGATAGTCCACCGCTTCCTGGGTTACCTCTTCGCCGGGCACCAAGATAGGGATCCCAGGGGGGTAGGGGGAGATGATCTCGGCACAGATGTGGCCTACGGCTTCCTGAAAGGGGATCCGCTCGATGGGGGCAAAGAAAGCCTGCCGCGGCGAGAGCCGTTGCGGCGGCAGGGGAGGGCGTTTCAACTGGGCCAGGCGCCGCAGTTTCTCGGCCATCGCCAGCGAGGGTTGGGATCCCTGGGCCTGCTTCGACAAAGCGGCGAAGCTCTCCACCAGCCGGTCGATATCCCGCTGGGTGTTGCCGAGGCTAACGATAAAGACCACGTTGTGCAGGGTGGACATCTCCGGCTGCACGTGGAAGTGGTCGTTGACCCAGTCGTGGGCGTCGAAGCCAAAAAGGCCCAGCCCCGACACCGTCACCGTCAAGCGGGTGCGATCCAGATCGAAAAACCCAGGTGTAGAGCCGATGCGCTCCGGGCCAAAGCAAAAGAGCCCTGGAATGCGGTTGAGGCGGGCGCGGGCTTGATCGGCTAAAGCCAGGGCTTGGCCCAGCAAAGCTTCCCCTTCCAGGGCCATCTGCCGCCGCGCCACGTCCAGCGACATCATCAGCACGTAGTTGGGGCTAGTCGATTGCAGCAGTTGCAAGATGTTGCGCACGCGGTTGGGATCGATGCGGGATCCCTTGAGGTGGAGCATCGAGGCTTGCGTCATGCCGGAGATCACCTTGTGGGTGGACTGCACCACCAGATCAGCACCAGCTTCCAAGGCGGAGAGGGGCAGTTGCGGGTGAAAGCCAAAGTGGGGCCCGTGGGCCTCGTCCACCAGGAGGGGCAGGCCGTGGCTGTGGGCGATGGCCGCTAAGGTTTCTAGGTCGCAGCAAACCCCGTAGTAGGTGGGGCTGACCACCAACACGCCCTTGGCGTCGGGGTGCTCGGCCAGGGCCTGCTCCAGGCCGGCAGGAGTGATGCCGTGGGCAATGCCCAGTTCTATGTCGAAGTCGGGCTCGATATAGGCCGGCACGGCCCCGGAGAGGATCACGCCGGCAATGGCCGACTTGTGGCAGTTGCGCGGCAGCAGGATCTTGTCTCCTGGGTCGCACACGGCCATCACCAGGGTTTCTACACCACAGGTGGAGCCATTCACCAGAAACCAACTGCGATCCGCTCCGTAGGCAGCTGCCGCCAGCTCCTGGGCTTCCCGGATCACGCCGTCGGGATCGTGGAGGTTGTCCACCTCCGGCAACTCGGTGAGATCCGCCCGGAAGACGTTTTCTCCCAAAAACTCCCGCAGGTCGGTGGCGATCCCGCGTCCCTGCTTGTGGCCTGGCGTGTGAAAGGGAGCCTTGTCCAAGCTGCAATAGTGGCGAATGGCCTCAAAAAGAGGGGCCCGCTCTTGAGCTTTGCGATCCAGCAGGCGCAGACGACGGGACGCTTTGGACAGATGCGACAGAACCATGGGCCACTCCCCAACACACCAGCGTCCAGTCATTATCCACCCCCAGCGGAGCCAAGTCCACCCTCAAGGTCACCCCAGGGAGCGTCTTTCCTGCTAGCCTGGGTTCAGGTTGCCCTTCCTGCTTGTATGTTTGAAAAGCTGCCCCTCCCCCTGAGCACCCTGGTGTTGCTGGCGGGCGTTGCCGCCACAGCTTGGGGCTTTGCCCAGTACAGCGATCCCACCCTGAACCTCATCGGCCTGTTTACCGGGATCCCCTTGCTGCTGGGGGGGGTGACCATGAAGGTGGTGGAGCTCAAGCCAGTGCCTGCCCTGACGCCCCCCTCGCCAGAAGTGCTCCAAGCCCGTGCTCAGCAGGCCACGGAAATTCAAAAACAAGTCCGCGCCGACATCACCAAATACAGCTATGGGGCCAACGCCCACCTGGAAGAGGCCCTGGAGTTTCTCGGCCTGCGCGGCCCTTTGGAAGCAGACCTACCCAAACTCAAAGGCTACAGAGAAGAATTGCGGGGTGGCCGCTACACCCTGGTGCTTCTGTTTGATTCGCCAGCCGTTCCCTTCCAGCAATGGCAGGAGAGCTACCAGAAAAAAATGCAGGGCTTCTTTGGCCGCGACGTGGAGGTGCAACTGCAGCAGCCCCGAGAACATCAGGTGGAGCTGGCGCTCATCGCC
>NZ_JANSJB010000123.1:0-5635 GCF_047462355.1 Synechococcus sp. H55.9
CCAACAACCCCAGGCCGGCCCTTTCGGATCCCTTGCACCACGGTCACTGTGAGCAGATGGGAGAGCAAACCCACCGGCCCAGCAAACAAGCACAAAAGCAGAGAGTGAGTTGTCCAAACTCGCTTTTCCCAGCCTTCCAAGAAGATCCAGCGGCCCACAAATAGATCCATCACAATGTAGTGAACCCATCCCGTCGCCATGACCGAGGGCTGGCTGAATAGAGAAGTCAGGCTGTTCAGAGATAGCTGAGGATTGGAAAACTCCTGGAGAGCATTGGCGTTAAATCCGGTAACCAGAAGATAGAGATAAACTGTTGCCAAAAGGGCAATGGGCAAAAGCGACTCCATCACCCTACGGGTCACTTTCCAGCCCGGCAGCAGGATCATCAAAGCCCAAAAAGGCAAAGCAAACCAATTGGCCGCGTTGAAGAGGGTCTCCAGCATATCCAGCAACTCCTGACGCTTGGAAAATGTCTTCACATGTTTGCAACGATGGTGTTGTTGAGCTCCATTTTGAAAACCCAGGCTCTGGAGCGGACAAAAAGGCGGGGCACTCTTGAACCTTGCCTTGAGCCCAGACGGGTCACAGCCGGGCAGACACTGCTTTCCCCAAAGCCAGAGGGATCCCAGCTTCTATTCCGGCTGGCGCAGTCTGGCAGTTGCAATGGCACTGATCGCACGGCCACTGTCGGTGGCGGAAGCAATGCGGGAAATCCGGGATCCCGTATCGGCCATGGCCCAGAAGCTGCCGATGCTTTTGGCCGTAGAGGTGCCCAGGGGAAATTCCACTGCATTAGAGTCCGGGGATTGCTCCTGAGAAGAGATCAACACTGCTGCTTCCCCACCTTGCCCAGCTACTGCTGGAGTGGAAGGTTCCGGCGTGGGCTGAGAGGCTTCTGCTGGGCGGGGAGAAGGTGGCTGCAGCGGCATCTCGCCAGGGGGGGTTTGGGGGGCCTTGCCAGGGGGTACGGGGGGAGCTTGGCCGGCGATCTTTCCCCAGAAAGCTTGGAGGAGTTGCCACATGGCTAAGTTGGCTCCTGAGCGAAAGGGCAGTGAGGAATGGTGCTATCCTGCCATGCTCTGACCTGAGAATCCACTCCCTCTGCAAGCCTTGCTAGAGCAAAGTCATAATGAGTATGATTAAGGAGCTTACCTAGGGAGAAAATTCACCATGGCGCACATTCGCGAGATTCCCCTGGCCCAAATTCGTCGCCCCTTGCCGCGGCAGACGGATCCGGAGAAAGTGCGGGCGCTGATGGCTTCCATCGAAGCAATCGGGCTGCAGGAGCCGATCGAAGTTTTGGAAGTGGAGGGAGAATACTATGGGTTCTCCGGCTGCCACCGCTACGAGGCATTTGTCCGCTTGGGCAAGGAGCGGATCCCCTGTCGGGTGCGCAAGGCGCCGCGTTCTGTTTTGCAGCTACACCTGGCCTGAAAGAGAGTCCGGCTCCTCTTGGGCGCTGTAGCCTCGCTCATAGGCAAAGCGCACCAGTTGCGAGCGATTTTCCAGAGAAAGCTTGCTGAGGATGTTGGTCAGGTGAGTTTGCACAGTGCGCGGGCTGATGAACAGCTTCTCGCCGATTTGCTTGTTGGTGAGGCCGCGGATCACTTCCCGGAACACCCGCTCCTCAGCAGGGGTAAGGGGAAGATCTGCCAAGGTGGGACGGGGGGCAGTTTCGGCTTTGGCCTGGGTTTGCTGCTGGATCAGGCGCAGAATCTCCAACTGGGTGCGGCGGGATCGTTCGATTTGCGCCTCGATCTTGGCCACCAGCTCCAGCGGCTCGAAGGGCTTGATGATGTAGTCGTCGGCTCCCCACTCGTAGCCCTGAACGCGGTCGTCCAACTCGCTGCGAGAGGAGAGAAAGATAAAGGGGACGAGTTCGCCGCCCCGCTGTTGCCGCAGTTGCCGGCAAAACTCGAAGCCATCCATTTCCGGCATCACCACATCCGACACCACCACATCCGGCTGCTCTTGGGCAAACAGGCGCAGCCCTTCTACACCCGAAGTGCCCGTACAAACCCGATAGCCGTGCTGAGTCAAGTGGCGGCTCAGCACCTTTAAAGAGAGGGGATCGTCATCTACGACCAATACGCGCTTCATGATGACTAGCGGGAGAGGCTGTTGAGGAATGACTAAAGAGATGATCTGAGGGCGCTATTCACCTCTTGCCGCAAGTTTAAGTCCAGATAGGATGCTGGCGATCAACTAACCCCTGCCCCATAATAGTCGTTCCAGAAGCAGTCTTGCTGCCGGCTCAGGCGGACTGGGAAATAGGTTTGTTTAGGCTCCCATCCCGGAGTAGCGTTGCAAACCCTTGCGCCACAGCCAGCGGTTGACCAGCCAAAACAGCCCCAGCCAGGCCAGGCCCATGGCAAAACCGCGCGGGATATCTTGTGGGATCCCCACCCAGAGGCCGGCGGGAAAATGCACCAAGTAGGGAAAGGGCGTCCAGGCCAAGACCTGGCGCACCGCCGGTGGAAACACCTCCAGAGGGGCGATCACCCCCGACAAAAACAGGTACACCAAGAAATGAAGCTGCTCCAGAGCCGATATCCGCTCCACCCAAAAGGCCAGCAGCGCCAGGGTGTACTGCATAAGAAAGCGCAGGGCAAAAGCCAACAGAATGGCCAGGGATCCCAGTGCCACCTGTTGCCAAGACGGGATCCAAAAAGCACGGGGGTAGAGCAGAAAAAAGAGGGCAATCAAAGCCACGGTAAAGGGGAGGCGGGCCAGGCGCTCCATCAGGTGGCTGGCGACGTGGTGCCAAGCGGGATCCAGAGGCTGCAACAGACGCGGCGATAACTTGCCTTCGACGACCTCCCGCTCAAAGTCCCAGATCACCCAGGTGATGCTGAACTGGCGCACCAGGAACACGGCCAGAAAATAGCGGCTGAACTCCAGGGAAGAGAGCGAGAAATCTCCTGAACGGGCGGCTTCGCTCCAGAGCCCCATCATGATCAAGGGCAGGGATCCGGCCAACACCCACAGGATCAGCTCCGCCCGGTACTCCAGCATGTAGGCGTAGTAGGCGGCAAAGAGGGCGCTCAGCTTGCGAAAAAAGGCGTTCATTGAGGCTCTGAAGGGGCAAGCGGACATAGAGTGGGCAACAGGCCGGCCAGATTGACCACCGCTCCCACCACGACAATGGCGGGCGGTGCTACAGGCGAGGGCTGACCGGCTAAAGTCTCCAAACGGAGCAGATGAATCTCTTGCTCCGGCGTGGTGCCCCAGCGGATCAGGGCAACGGGGGTGTCGGGAGCTTTGCCGCCGGCCAACAATTCGGCGGCGATGTGGCCGAGGTTGTGCATACCCATGTAGATCACCAAGGTTTCTACGGCCTCGGCTAGGGCGCGCCAATTGACCTGGGGGCGGTATTTCCCTACTGCCTCATGGCCGGTTACGAAGGCAACCGAGGAGCTGAGGTCGCGATGGGTGAGTGGGATCCCAGCATAGGCGCTGGCGGCCATGCCCGCCGTAATTCCCGGCACCACTTCCACCGGGATCCCGGCCTGCACCAGGGCCAGCATCTCCTCGCCCCCCCGCCCGAAGATGAAGGGATCCCCGCCCTTGAGGCGCACCACCACGGCTGCCGTCTGGGCTTTCTCGATCAGCAAGGCCGTGATCTGCTCCTGCGGGAGGGTATGGGCGCCGCAGTGTTTGCCGGCGTAGATTCGTTCTGCTGTGGGTGGGATCAGATCCAAAATGGGGGATCCCACCAGGGCATCGTAGATGACCACGTCCGCATGGGCGAGCAGCGCTTTGCCCTTGACCGTCAGCAGTCCCGGATCCCCAGGCCCTGCCCCCACCAGATACACTTTGCCCATCTCAAATCCCAATAGCTTGTCGGAAATATCTATTCTGCTGGAACAGGACAGTTTTGACCAACCAACCCTACTTCCCGGTCAGACAGGCCGTCTGCAGGGTCTCCTGGATGGCCTGTACCACCTGGGGATCCCGCCAGAGGGGCGGCTCCACCGTAATCTGCAGCAAGGGCCATTCTCGCTGTAGCCGCTGAGCTTGTTCTTGTAAAGCGCGCAGCAGACCGCCCGGAAAAAGAAAAAACGGCAGCACCCGCAGGCGATACTGGCTCAGACGCAGGCAATGGATTACAGCCGCTTCCAGTGTCGGGGGCTGGGCGGCAAAAGCCAGGTGGATGGGAATTCCGGGCAGGCGCTGTTCCAGAGCTTGGATCCCGGCCTGGAGCTGGGCGGCAAATCCCGGCAGGCGGCTGCCATGGCCAAATAGGATCCAGCCGTGGGTCAGTTCCCCCAACCGCTGCGCCGCAACCACGCGAGCCGCCACCAAATCGATCAGGGCTGGGTGCTGGCCGATGGGGGGCGTCAGCAGCAACTGCAGGCGCGGCCAGCGAGCTTGAACCTGCTCCACCGCAGCCGGCAAATCCTCCTCCACATGGGATCCCCCGCCCATAAACAGCGACAGCAGCACCACCGGCCCATCGACTCTATCCAGACAGGAGGCCAATTGTCTGTGAATCTGCTCTGCCAAGGTCAGGGGCTGACCTTCCAACTGGGCCAGCTCCACCGGCTGAGGAGCCAGCCGCTGCCGCACCCGGGCCAGCAAATCCGCCGCCGCCTGTTGGTATTCCGGATCCCGGCTGCCGTGACAAACCAAAAACACCAGTGGAGCTAAGGACATGGCAGAAGTCAGGGATCCAGAGGCAACTGTTCTATTTTGCTACTTAGAAAGGTTCCGACAACGTCTCGCGCCGGATCTGCGCGTATGATTTGATTAAAGTACACATCCTTTTTTCAGACTCGTCGGCCCTTTCCCAGGATTTCATGTCATTTGAGAATCGTTCCACCACCCCCGAACTGTTGATCCATGTTTTGCGGGAAGGGTTGACCGAATCTATCCATCATTGCCAAGCGGTCGTGGCCGATAGCCGCGGGCGCTCCCTGGCCATGGCCGGCAACAGCACCACCCCTGTTTTTGCCCGTTCTGCGCTCAAACCTTTCCAAGCGCTGGCCATGCTCTCCACCGGCATCCGCGAGCGCTACCGCCTCAGCGAGAAGGATATCGCCATTATGTGCGGATCCCATCAGGGCACCACGGCCCATGCGCGGCAGGTGTTCAGCATGCTCTGGCGCGCCGACCTGTCTCCCGAGCTGCTGGTCTGCCCCACCCCACCCGGCAAGCCCAGCCCCCTGTGCCACAACTGCTCCGGCAAGCATGCTGGCATGCTGCTAGCAAGCCGCGCCCAGAACTGGACCCTGCCGGACTACGCCCAGCGGCAACACCCCGTTCAGGCCCTGGTGCGGGCTAAGTTGGCGGATCTATTGCAGATGCCTTCGGAAGAGTTTTTGTTTGCCCGCGATGACTGCGGCGTGCCCACCTACCAACTGCAACTGAACCATTTGGCCTCTCTATTTGCCCAACTGACTGCCGGCGAGCGGCCCGACTTGGAGGCCATCGCCCGCGCCATGACCCACCACCCGGAAATGGTGGCCGGACAGGGATGTTTCGATACAGAATTGATGCGGGCTACCCAGGGAGAGCTGGTCAGCAAGTCCGGCGCCGAAGGGATCCAGTGCATTGGGCGCGTCGGAGAGGGGATGGGCCTGGCCATCAAGGTACAGGATGGGGCCGCGCGGGCCAAATATGCCTTGGCTTTGCA
>NZ_JANSJB010000124.1:0-5498 GCF_047462355.1 Synechococcus sp. H55.9
AAGCCCGCTCCGTACCGCTTAGCGGTCGGAGTCGGGTAGTTTACGGTGCCTATTTCAGGTAGTATTGCTGGGTGTGGGTTTTCTGAGTTTAGAAATAGACCGCGACCTCAACGCAGTGCAAAGCCTGGCGTGGAGTTTCCTGTTGCGGGGTTGGGAGCCGGCCAGTTAGGAAACGCGGAAGCAGGAAGTAAAGCGGCAACGCTGCAGAGGCTGAGGACTCTATTCTGCGGGGTGGGGTGGGGATGCTTTGTTACCGTTTCGTGAACCTTTCGGAGCGGACATGAGGACTTTTCCTTCTCCAGAGGTACTCCGTCGGCTGCCGGCTGGGGCTGCTGATGGGGCTATTATTCTGGGCACGTTGGTTCTCCTGGCCTTGGTGGCGCAGGTGGGGACGGGGGCTTTTGAGCAGTTTCAGCCGCCGGCGCTGGTGCCCCGAGTCGACCTGGATCCGCGCAACCTGCCCTACTACGCCGCCCGCTCCACCTTGCGCATGTTCATCGCCCTCTTCTTTTCCACCCTTTTTACCCTGATCTACGGGTATATCGCCGCCAAAAGCCGCTGGGCGGAGCGAATTTTGATCCCCCTGTTGGATATCTTGCAATCGGTGCCGGTGTTGGGGTTTCTCTCCATTACCGTTACCGGCTTTATCGCGCTTTTTCCCGGCAGCCTGCTGGGTCTGGAGGCGGCTTCTATCTTCGCCATCTTCACCAGCCAGGTTTGGAACATGACTTTTTCCTTTTACCAATCCTTGCGCACCCTGCCGCAGGAGCTGGTGGAAGCGGCTACCCTCTACCGCTTGTCGGGCTGGCAGCGCTTCGTCCAGTTGGAAGTGCCGGCAGCGATGGTGGGCCTCATCTGGAACGCCATGATGAGTTTTGGCGGGGGATGGTTCTTTGTGGCCGCCAGCGAGGCCATCAGCGTGCTTAACCAGGAGTACACCCTGCCTGGCCTGGGATCCTATGTGGAAGCCGCCGTTCAAGCAGAAGATCTGCCCAAGTTGGGCTGGGCGCTTTTGACCATGGCGGTGGTGATCCTGCTGGTGGATCAGCTCTTCTGGCGGCCTCTGGTGGCCTGGTCGGATAAGTTTCGCCTGGAGCAGAGCGCCAGTGCGGCTGCCCCGGAGTCGTGGCTGTATGATCTGCTGACCGCAGCGCGGATCCCGCGGTTGCTGGGCAATTGGCTGGCTCCCTTCCGAGAATTGGCGGATCGGCTGTTGTCCTATTTAACTCGCCCGCGCTGGGGGGATCCACCCAATCCCGAGGCGGAGCGACGCCGCGAGCGGCTGTTGACTCAGCTCTCTTGGCTGGCCATTGGCGGGATCGGGATTTGGATTGTTCATTTTGTGTCCACCACCGTGGGTTTCGGGGAGGTGCTGCTGACCTTTGGGCTGGGGATCCTCACCCTGCTGCGGGTCAGCGTGCTGTTGGTTTTCGCCACCGTGATCTGGACGCCGATCGGAGTGGCCATCGGCTTTAATCCACGCCTGGCAAAGTTGCTGCAGCCGGTGGTGCAATTTCTGGCAGCTTTTCCGGCCAATTTCCTCTTTCCATTTGCCACGCTGTTTTTCATCCGCACCCAAATTAGCATTGAGTGGGGCAGCATTTTGCTGATGTCGTTGGGAGCGCAGTGGTACATTCTCTTTAACTCCATTGCCGGCGCCCAGAGCATTCCCACAGATTTGCGCGAGATGGCCGTGGATGTGGGCTTGCGGGGATGGCAGCGCTGGCAAAAGCTGATTATTCCGGGGATCTTTTCTGCCTGGGTTACCGGGGGGATCACGGCCAGCGGCGGCGCTTGGAACGCTAGCATTGTCTCGGAGATCGTGGCCTGGGGATCCACCACTCTCAAGGCTACGGGATTGGGCACCTATATCGCTGAGGCAACGGCGGTGGGAGATTGGCCCCGCATTACTTTGGGCATTGGCATGATGAGCTTGTTTGTGGTGGGCATCAATCGCCTTTTCTGGCGGCGGTTGTATCAATTGGCAGAAGAAAAATATCACCTTTAATCTTTGAGGCTATCTGATATGAGTTCTGCAGCTTCTCCGGTTCTGATCGAAGTTGAGAGGGTCTACAAGCGCTTTCCTTTGCCGGAGGGCAAGGGCGAGTTTACGGTTTTAAGCCAGATAGATTTGCAAGTGCGGGCAGGGGAAGTTTTGGCTTTGTTGGGCCGCAGCGGCAGCGGCAAAAGCACCCTGCTGCGCATCATGGCGGGCCTGATCCCGCCTAGCGAAGGGCGAGTGTTGAGCAATGGACGTCCTCTGCGGGGCCCCAACCCGGATGTGGCCATGGTGTTTCAGAGTTTTGCTCTCTTGCCCTGGCTGACGGTGCAGGAAAATGTGGAGCTGGGGCTGCAGGCTCAAGGGATCCCGCGCGAGATCCGGCGGCAAAGGGCCCTCAAGGCCATCGACCTGGTGGGCCTGGATGGGTTCGAGAACGCCTACCCCAAGGAACTCTCGGGGGGCATGAAGCAGCGGGTGGGCTTTGCCCGCGCCTTTGTTCTAGAGCCCAAGGTGCTGTTTATGGACGAGCCCTTCAGCGCTCTGGACGTGCTGACGGCGGAGAACCTGCGGGGGGAGATCGACGAGCTCTGGAACACCCAGGCCTTCCCTTCCCAGAGCATTCTCATCGTTACCCACAACATCGAAGAGGCCGTGTTTTTGGCGGATCGGGTGGTGATCCTGGGATCCAAGCCGGGGCGGATCCGGGGAGAGGTGAAAATCGACCTGCCGCGGCCCCACGAACGTACGGATCCCCGCTTCAAGTCCCTGGTCGACTACATCTACGAGATCATGACCAATCCGGAGATCCCGGTAACCGGCGAGGTGGCTGCCCCCACTTCGGTAAGCAGTAGGGCAACTTCTCCCTACGCGCTGCCCCTGCCCCATGCGCGGGTGGGCGGCATCAGTGGTTTGCTGGAGCTGATTGTGGAATGGCCGCAGGCACGGGTAGAGATTGCCGAGCTGGCCGAGCGGCTGCAACTGGCGGTGGATGACTTGCTGCCGATTTTGGATGCGGCGGTGCTGTTGGGCTTTGCCGAGGTAAGCGGCAGGGTGGTACAACTGACCGAGATCGGCCAAGACTTTGCCAACACCACCATCTTGCGCAGCAAGGATCTCTTCCGACAGCAGCTTTTGGCACGGGTGCCGGTCTTCAAGAGCATCCTGCAGACGCTGGAAGAAAAAAACAGCCGCTCCATGCGGGCGGACTTCTTCTTGGATCTCTGGGACGAACATTTTCCCCACGAGGAAGCTGAGCGGCAGTTTGCTACAGCCGTTGACTGGGGGCGCTATGCGGAGCTCTTTGAGTACGATGCCTCGGAAGAGCGGCTGTATCTCCCGGATCCCAGCGAAAGCTCCGCCGCTTCTGAGCCTGTCGGCCTTGATTCCCGTTCTGGCTAGGGCCAGCTTGGCTTTGCCTTTTCCAAAGCTGGGTCGTAGGTTAGAGGTACGATGCCTATCCCAGAAAGCCCGAAAATTTACCACATCACTCATGTGGACAACTTGCAAGGTATCGTAACTGCCGGCGGCCTACTTTCTGACGCGGCAATCCTGCAGCAAGGCGGGCCGACGCAAATAATTGGCATGTCCAAAATCAAGCGGCGCCGAATCGAGGAGCTGGAAGTTGCCTGTCACCCCGACACAAAAGTCGGCGACTATGTTCCCTTTTATTTTTGCCCGCGCTCGATCATGCTTTATGTTATCCACTGCGCCAACCACCCCGAGTTGGCCTATCGCGGCGGGCAGACCCTAGTCGTACACCTCGAAGCCGATCTGTACCGGGTCATCAATTGGGCTGACCACAGTGGAACTCGATGGGCTTTCTCCCTCTCCAATGCAGGGGCACGCTACACTGAGTTTCGCGCACAACTCGACTGTCTTGGTGAGCTAGACTGGGATGCCATTAGTGCTAGGGATTTTCGCAACTCAGATATTAAAGAGCGCAAGCAGGCAGAATTTCTCGTCCATGGCTATTTCCCTTTTGATCTCGTTGAAAGGATCGGAGTGTGCCAGGCTAGCGTCAAAGACAGGGTCAACCAAGCATTGGCAGGAAGTAGGTATAATCCTGCGGTTGAAGTCCGTGCCGATTGGTATTTTTAGCGGAGAGAGGCCATGAACCTCGAGTACTGTGTCGGGGATATCCTGAAAGCGGATGCGGAAGCGCTGGTCAATTCCGTTAACTGCGTTGGCGCCATGGGCCGTGGCATTGCGCTGCAGTTCAAAAAAGCCTGGCCTGAGAACTTCAAGGCCTACGCAGCAGCTTGCCGACGGGGGGAGGTTCGGCCGGGCAAACTATTGGTTTTCGAGACAGGAAAGCTGACCAATCCGCGCTACATTATCAATTTTCCCACCAAGCGCCACTGGCGAGGGAAGTCGAGGATTGAGGACATTGAGGCTGGGCTGCAGTCCCTTGTCCAAGAGATCAGGCGCCTTGACCTACATTCGGTTGCTTTGCCACCCCTAGGCTGTGGCCTCGGTGGTCTCAGTTGGCCAGATGTTCGCTCCCGCATCGAGCGGGCACTGGCAACGCTCACGGATGTCCGCATTCTTGTCTATGAGCCGACTGAAGTTCAGCTTTTGCCGAAGAGCATGCGCCGTGGGCAGGTTTCCACCTTGACCCCGGGAAGAGCGGTGCTGGTGGGCCTCATGGAGCGTTACATCAACGGTCTACTGGTTCCCTTCGTTTCCCTGCTCGAGCTGCACAAGCTGATGTACTTCCTGCAGGAGGCCGGGGAGCCGCTGCGCCTGCGGTTCACGAAGGGCGTCTATGGCCCCTATGCTGAGAACCTGCGGCATGTTCTCAAGGAAATCGAAGGGCACTACATCTCCGGGTACGGATCGGGGGGTGACCAACCGGACAAGAAGCTAGAGCTTGTGCCTGGCGCCGTTGAGGAGGCCTACAGCTACCTCGCCAGTCAGCCGGAGACGAGAGAACGTTTCGAGCGTGTTAGCGACCTCGTGGAGGGTTTTGAGTCGCCATATGGTTTAGAACTGCTCGCCACTGCCCATTGGATCATAACTCGCGACCACCCCAGCACGGCGGAGGAGCTGGTGGAGGGTTTCCACGCCTGGGCGGAAAGAAAGCGACGATTCAGCAAGAAACAAATCCTGCTCGCCACTCAAGTTTTGGTAGAGAAGGGATGGGTCAGGGCCTTTCCGACGCAGCAGTTCGCAACCAGCTAAAGCAGGTTCGAGATATGGTCATTCCAGGCTAGATCGAGACAGCTCCCAAGCGCTCCGCGCCGCTACCCCCAGCCCCTCTCCCAGAGAGAGAGGGGAGTTGTGGATGAACTTGAAGAACTGTTTCATCGCTATTTGATAATTTGATTCCTGCCCCGGATCGCTGTACAGTTTTCCTCTCTAGCCTCTGTTCAAAGGGAGAAGAGAACTAGGGATCGACGCGACGAGCCATTTTGCTGCCACCGGCCATGCCTACTCGTAAATCCAGCTTTGGGTGGCGGGCGTCCAGCTTACCAGCTCGGATTCCTGGAACCAAAGG
>NZ_JANSJB010000125.1:0-5372 GCF_047462355.1 Synechococcus sp. H55.9
TATGAATAAGGTGCTGTTTGCAGCAAGGTCGGCTTCCTAGTGGGAAGAAAGCTTGACGCGACAGCAGAAGAGAAGATTCTGACAGGGCATCAACTTATGGTGTGGGGTTGGATATGTCGGAAAATCTTGAGCTGCAAGACGCAGTGGGGCGTTTCTTAAAAATCATTGGGCGCTACTCGTTGCTCACTGCCGAGGAAGAACTGCGTCTGGCCCACCAAGTGCAGCGGATGATGGCCCTTCTGGAGCAGCGGCGGCAGCACGAGTCGCTGGAGGATTGGAGCCAACGGCTGGGGATCCCTTTAGAGGAGCTGCAGCAGATCCTGCGGCAGGGGGAAGCCGCCAAGAAGCGCATGGTGGAGTGCAACCTGCGCCTGGTGGTGTCGATTGCCAAGCGCTACCGCAACCGCGGTCTGCCCTTTCTGGATCTGATTCAGGAGGGCACCATCGGCCTCACCCGCGCCGTGGAAAAGTTCGATCCCACGCGGGGGTACAAGTTCTCCACCTACGCTACCTGGTGGATCCGGCAGAGCGTGAACCGCGGCATCCAAAACAAGGGGCGCCTGATCCGGCTGCCCGCCCACATGTACGAGAAGGTCTCCCAGGTGAAGCGGCGCTACCGCGAGCTGTCCGCCGAAAGGGGATCCCGGCCTGCCGCAGAGGAAGTTTTCGATTCGCTGGATATTGGCGACAACTACCGCGAACTGATCACCCGCCACATGGCGGAGATGCGTTCTTTGAATGTGGGAGTAGGGGACGAAGACGGCACCGAGCTGCAACATTTTATCCCCGACGAGGACAACGATCCGGTCGAACATCTGAACCGGGTTGCCCATTGCGAGGAGGTGCGCGCTCTGGTGGGCCAACTGAGCGAACGCGAGCAGCAGGTAATTGTGGCCCGCTATGGGCTGGATGGGTCGAAGGGCCTGACGTTGCGGGAGATCGGGGAGCACATCGGTCTTTCGCGGGAGCGAGTCCGACAGATTGAGCGGCGGGCCCTGCGGAAATTGCGGCGGCTGCAGCAGGAATACTCCACCCCCAAGGCCGGCAGACAGCTCAACTCCCCAAGCTAACCGGAGCCTGCCCCTCTATAGAAGGGCTTTTTTACCACTTCGGCGGGCCGGCGCTGGCCCCGAATCTCAATCTCCAGCCGGGATCCCACCTTGGCCCAAGTTGAATCCACATATCCCAGGCCAATGCCGTAGCCCAAGGTAGGAGAATGGCTGCCGCTGGTTACCCGCCCGATCGGCTCAGGGGAGTTGGGAGCGTAGATGGCATAGCCGCTGCGGGGAATGGCTCGATCCAATAGGCGAAACCCCACCAGGCGACGCGGGATCCCTTGCTCGCGTTGACGTTCGAGGGCCAGCTTGCCAATGTAGTCCCCTGGATTGTTGACCAACCAACCCAAGTCAGCTTCCAGGGGAGTGGTGCTCTCGTCCATGTCCTGGCCGTAGAGGCAAAAAGCAGCCTCTAGGCGCAGGGTATCGCGGCAGCCGAAGCCACAGGGCTGTACTCCTGCCTGCACCAGTTGCTCCCAGAGCCAGCAGCCCTCTGGGGGGCTAAGCAAGATCTCAAAGCCGTCTTCTCCGGTGTAGCCGGTGCGGGCCACAAAGACCCTTGCCCCTGAGGATCCCCCTTTTTGAGGAGCAAACTGCCCGTGTTGAAAGCGGCGCAAAGCCTTCAGGGATCCCGCCAAAAAGGGCTGAAGGACCTCTTCCGCTGCCGGCCCCTGCACCGCCAGCAGCACTTGGGACTCGGTGTGATCCTGCAGTTCCAACCCAGGGATCCCCTGCTGCTGCAGCCACTCCCTATCTTTGTGGCGGGTGGCCGCGTTGACGATCAGGCTCCAGTGCTCCAGCTCCCCTTCCGGTGGATGCCGGTAGAAGATGACATCGTCCACAATGCCCCCCAGCGGATTGAGCAAAACCGTGTAGCGAGCGGATCCCGCCCGAACGGCGGCCAGGTCGCTGGGCACCAGCCGGCTGAGGTGGGATCCCAGCTCTGGCCCCCAGAGCTCGAACTTGCCCATGTGGGAGATGTCGAAGACGCCCGCCCGCTCCCGCACTGCTCGATGCTCGGCCACCACCCCCTGGTACTGCAGGGGCATTTCCCAGCCGGCAAAGGAGACAAACCGCGCCCCCAAGGCTTGATGGAAGGGAAACAGGGGGGTGCGCTGCAGGGAAGTTGTGCCCATCAACGGATCTCTAAGAATCAAGGACTAGGATAAACGCACCGTCGCCGATTCTCCGAGCTTGTCCAGTGCCTTCTGTCCCTGCCATGATCCGCAATTGACAAGCTGGAGCGATCCCTGCAGTTCTGCTGCGACGTTTTGGGAGGCAGCACCGTGAGGCCGTTGTCAGTTAGCCGATCCACCTACGGTTAATTGTCCCAACACGTTGATGTCGAAGGTGAAGTTGATCGTCACCGAGTTGCCCTCATAGGCTTCAGGCAGAGGCAAAAAGGGTGCCGCCCGCTGAATCGCCGTCAGCGCCGCGTCGTCGGTTTGTTGGCTGCCAGATGTGCGCCCTAAGCGAATGCTCTGTAGGTCGCCGGCTCGACCCACGGTGAAGATCACCACCGTGCGGCGGGAAGTGCCGGTCTGCCCTGGGATCCAATTTTGTTCCACTTTCCGTTGCAAAGCTGCCAGCCAAGGGCCCCAATCCACATTGGCCCGCGCCGCCACACTGGGGGGGTTGGGAGCCGACTGGGTGGGGTTGGCCAAGCCGCTGGCTCCTCTGCCCTGGATCCCGGCCCCATCACTGGGAGCGGAAGCGCTGATGGGCGGCCCCAACTGGGAAGCATCGGAGGGCCGCTCAGCAGGGAGAACCTCCGTCGGCGGTTGGGGAGCAGGCGCAACGGGCTGCAATTGGCTGAGATCCGAAGCCCGCTCGCTGGGCTGCACGGGTAGAGGCTCGGCGGTGGGGGGAGGCGTGGGAGCCGGCGTGGCAGGAGGAGCAGCCGCCACGGGCGGCGGGGTCTGGGTGGGAGTGGGTCGGGGGGCTGCAGTTGGGGTTGCCGCAGGCCGAGGAGGAGCCGGAGGCGCAGTTGGTGTGGGGGGTGGGGTAGGTCTAGGAGTGGCCAGGGCAACTTCCGCCGGGGCAGGTGGTGGCACAGGGGCAGGCTGCTGTGGTTGCGGCGGCTGGGGTTGGGGAGCCTCCTGGCGAGGAGCAGCCTGGGATTGGGGTGGACTGCCCTGGGAAGGAGGGGCTTCCGCCCGTTTGCCCCCATCGCGGGAATCCACTTCTGAAACCAGCTTTGCCTCTTCCGGCGGCTTGAGATCTTCTGGCTCCAGAAGGATAAACTCGATGGCTTTTTGTTCTTCCTGGCGAAGCGGCCAAAACCGACTCCAGTAGAGCAAGGCCAGCAGCGCCAGCGCATGCAGCAACAAGGACAGCGCCACCATCCAAAAAAAATCGCGCGACTCGTCCTCGCGGCGGCGCTGTTCAACCCAGATGCTGGCCATGGCCAAGATTGCCCCTTCTTACAAACCTCTCAACACACCGAGTTCTCTTGTTGCAGACTCGGCCACTCCGTCCCGCTGACGCGAGCGGATTACACACTAGCTAGTGTTATAGCATCCGAGCCGTTGGCACTCCTGCGCAAAGGCGTACAGCTTGGGCCTGAGAAGGGATCCCACCTGGCAGCAGCCGTTCCAAAATCGCCTACCTTGATAAAGAGCAGGGATCCTGAGTCGAGCAGGCTGCTTTGCGAGAGAGCCCATGGAACCCATCCGCTTTCATCTGGCCTTTCCCGTTGCCGATATTGCCTTGGCCAAGACTTACTACGGCGAGGGCTTGGGTTGCCAAATCGGTCGGGAAACGCCTGTTTCAGTCATTTTGAACCTCTATGGCCATCAACTGGTGGCCCACCTCACCCAGGAAGAGCTGAGGCCCCAGCGGGGCATCTACCCCCGCCACTTTGGCCTGATCTTCCCTGCCCAAGCAGATTGGCAGGCGCTGGCTGAGCGGGCCCAGGCACGGGGATTGCCTTTCTATCAGGAGCCGCGCTGGCGCTTTGTCGGCACCCCCCTGGAGCACGGCACCTTCTTTTTGCAGGATCCCTTTTACAACCTGCTGGAGTTTAAGCACTACCGCCACACCACCGCCATTTTCGGGGAGCGGGAATGGGCCATGGTCGGGGATGAGGCTTCGCACCGCTCGCGGGAACACCCCTCGGCCCACTCAGGTGGTGGCGAAAGTGGCACATAGCGCGAACAGGAGGGATCCTTTGGCCACTCAACCCCTAGGCCCTGCGCGCGGCCCCATTTGGCAGATGGATTTTAACGCCGTTCCGCTGCGGGATGCGCAGGAGCGGCGGGTTTGGGAGCTGCTGGTGTGCGATGCCAGCGGCCAGTTTCGCCAGGCCCAGTACTGCAGCAACCAAGAGGTCAATAGCACCTGGGTGGCCCAACAGTTGCGCAGCTATTTGGAAGTGGCCCCCCAGCCCCCTTCGGCCATTCGCGTCTTCCGCGCCCGCATGAGCTCCATTTTGCAACGGGCCTGCAACGCCGTTGGGATCCCGATGCTGCCCAGCCGCCGCGTCTATGCCCTCAAGGCCTGGATGCGGGAACGGGCAGAGCAGGTTTACCCTCAGGAAACCCAATTTACCTACAGCCCCGAGCCGCCGGTGGAGACGGATCCGCCGGATCCCATCCCCCTGCCGGACAAGTTGCAGGGGGAGCGCTGGGCGTTCGTTACCTTGCGGGCCGGGGATCTGCGGGATGCCGAGACCTGGCCAATGGAATTTGGCGAGCTGTTCCCCCTAAACTGGGAGGCCCTGGCGCCTGACACCATCATTCCTGGGTTGGTGATTGCCTCGCGGCGGGCGCTGCCCATAGCAGCCTGGCTGAGCGGTATGGAGCCTGCCTACTTGACGGTGGCGGAGGGACGGCTGCTGTTCGAGGCTGGCCTCAGCGATTGCTACCTGTTTGCGCAACTAAAAGATGAAAAGCTGCAAGCGGAAGCAGAAGGCTTTGCCCAACGCCAACGCCAAGCCCAAGGGATCCACTTCCTCGCCATCCAAAGCGATTTCCGGGCCCAGTCTTTCGCCGGCTTTTGGCTGATGCAGCATCCCCTTTAAAACCGTTGTCGGCCCCTTACGTGGATCCTCAAGCTAGCTGTGTTGGCAAAGCAACACAAAAACGGTAGCAGCGGCTCCGCGAGCGCCTCGCCAAATCCCGCAAAGGCCGATTCTTTCGTTGACCCGCTCGATGCCTTGCGCCACAAGGCTTTCAGGCCTCTCACCCCCCTCTTCCAGGCTCTTTTTTGCCGTCTTCGACCGACCCCCTCGCAAATGGGTCTTGCATTCCTTGCCCCGCTTGGGTTTAATAAGGGTAGAGGTTCCCCTTCGGGGGGATCCCTAGAAATTGGAAACCT
>NZ_JANSJB010000126.1:0-3758 GCF_047462355.1 Synechococcus sp. H55.9
CTCACCCCTGGCCCCTCTCCCACTGGGAGAGGGGAGGCGAGCGGTTAGCTCTTCGGGGGATCCCTAGAAATTGGAAACTCATTCCATCGCCGCTCAAACCGATGATTTTCCTTTGATTGCCGTAAGGCGTTTTGCCATCGATCTAGGGATCTCGCATCCAAACTCGAGGCAGGGATCGGGATCAGATGACTTGGCCGTCGGCTGTGATCCTCCCTTTTAGCTTGCTGGCCCGCTCTTCGGCTTCGTCCATAACCGTATCCAGATGCTCCAGCACCTCACCCGGATGCTTTTCCAGCACCCGCAGGGAGAGGGCCATCCGCCCCTTGGTCTCATCCACATCGAGCACGACGGCTTTGAGGCGTTGGCCTGGCTTAAACAAATCCGACAGCGAGGCCACAAAGCTTTGGCTAACCTGCTTGATGTGTAGTAGCCCGGTTACCCCCTCTTCCAAATCCACAAACACGCCAAAGGGTTTTAGTCCGCTGACCTTGCCCTCCACCACTTGGCCGCTGGTGTAACGGCTCAGGTTCTCGGATTTCACAGCCACCCGCTGGGAGAGCACCAGCTTGTTGGCTTCTGGGTTCACCTCGATAAAGCCTGCCGTCAGGGATTGGCCCACCAGCTCCTCTAGACCTTCCCGTTGGCTGAGGTGGGAGCGGGGAATGAAGCCGCGCAGCCCCTGCACATCCACCACCACGCCGCCTTTGTTGGTGCCGATCACCCGAACGGTTACCGTCTGGCCGCTGGCTTGCTTTTGGGCCAGCTCCTCCCAAAGCCGCTTCAGCCGGAGCCGCCGCGCCGAAAGCACAATCTGCCCCTCTGCATCTTCCCGCACAATGAGAAACTCGGCTTCTGTCTTCAAGGGAAAAAGCACGCTCAAATCTTCTCCTGAGCGGATCCCGGCTTCTTTAAGGGGCAAAAAGGCCGGAGATTTGCCGCCAATATCTACCAAAGCGCCATCGTTCTGATGTTGGAAGATGCGGCCTTGCACCACCTGTCCCGGTTGAAAGTTGAGGTTTTGCCCGTCTAAAGCCCGGGCAAAATCTTCCGCAGAAAACGTATCAGCAGCCTGGGAGCGAGAAGAGCGAACAGTCATGGGAACGGCTCAATTCAAAAAGCAGTGGGCTTCAGGATAACCCAAAACTGGCTAGGGATCCCAGCCTCTCCTCTTTGCAGAACAGAGTCCTTGCGGCTTTGGGAGAGGAACAACTGTGGGGTATTGCACGCAGCTCAGATGTAGTACATCAGCCGCGCCTGTTGCTGTTGTGCCTGCCGGTCGCAGAGGTCTTGCAGGGTGGTCTTCTGGAGAATGGCTACTGCCGCCGCTTGGGCATCTTGCCAAGCTTTCAGGAGCACTTCCCGCTCTGGGGTGAGATCGCTTGGGGACCACTCGCGGGAACGGGCGAGATCTTCCCCCTCGATGGCCTGGATAACGTCCAACAGCGAGATCTGCCAGGGCGCTCGGGCCAGGGAGTAGCCTCCTTTTGCTCCCCGTTGGCTGCGCACCAACCCTTGTCTGCGCAAGGTGGCCAGCAATTGCTCCAGGTAGCGATCGGGTATGGACTGATGGGCCGCAATTTCTTTAATCTGCAGCACCTGGCCATCGCTGTAGTGCTGGGCCAATTCCAGAAGGGCCAGGAGAGCATATTCACTTTTACAAGACAGTTCCAAGATATCCATCCTTCCGGGAGAGCCTAGGTCTATGATACTCCGGTTTTTCGCCGGGGTTTGGTGAGATTCCGTCCTGAGCAGGCAAGGGGATCCAGCCGGTAAGGTGGAATAGGCCCCTTTGGGAATGGTTTATGGCGAGTGTCAGCACCCGTGCTGGTTCGGCGCGGATCCCGGTGGAACGATTGCAAGCCTTGCACCAACAGATTGGCAAGTTGATTGCCAACATCGAATCGGTGTTTCAGGGCAAGTCACAGGTGGTGCAAGCGGTGGTCATGGCCTTGGTTGCGGAAGGTCATGTTTTGCTGGAGGATGTGCCCGGTGTAGGCAAGACCACGTTGGCGCGGGCCATCGCCCACAGTTTGGGAGCCAAGTTTCAACGGATTCAATTTACCAGCGACTTATTGCCGACAGATATCCTTGGCCTCACCCTGTTCAATAAGGGAAAAGGGGATTTTGAATTTCGCCCTGGCCCCATTTTTGCCCATGTGATCTTGGCGGATGAAATCAACCGCACCTCGCCCCGCACTCAGAGCGCCCTGCTGGAGGCAATGGCGGAAAGGCAGGTTTCGCTGGACGATCGCACCTACCCGCTGCCCAGCCCCTTTATTGTGTTGGCCACCCAAAATCCTTTGGAATACCACGGCACCTATCCTCTGCCAGAAAGTCAGTTGGATCGGTTTTTGGTGCGGTTGTCGATTGGCTACCCCAGCCCTGAGATAGAGCGAGCTTTGCTGTTGCAACGGCAACAAGCCGAGCCGGTGGAGGCTCTGCAGCCGGTTCTCTCTTTGGGTGAGTTGCGAGAGATCCAGGCGGCGGTGGATCAGGTGTACCTGGACGGATCCCTGGCGGACTATCTTTTGCAGGTGGTGCAGGCCACTCGTGTTTCCAAGCTGCTGCGGGCAGGGGTATCCACTCGTGGAGCGCTGGCCTTGGCGCGGGCGGCACGAGCTCAGGCGCTGGTAAAAGGGCGCAGCTTCTGTTTGCCGGAAGATCTGCAAGCGTTGTTCGTCTCGGTACTGGCCCATCGGGTTCTCCTGGCTGGGTCGGGAGAGATGGCCGGTAACCGACGGCAAGAGGCAGAGGCGGTGATTCAGGACATTGTCTCCACCATTGAGCCGCCTGTTTGAATTCTTGGCTGAACTCGATCTTGATGACTCCAGCATAGAAATCCTGTCTTGTGCTCCAGTTCATAGGGAAAAGGAGAGCTAAAGATGAATCCAATAAGCTGTTTCATAACAACCGTTTGAAAAGACCATAAGATCAAGCCAACCCTGTCGTTCTACTGTGGGGCCGACTATGAAGCTTGCTACCTCTCGCCAGCTTTGGGTCAATGCTTTTCCCGCCTTGGCTGGCCTTGCTGTAGCCCTCGGCAGCCTGGGATCCGGTGGATCCCTGTGGCAATCGGGGGCAGCCGCTTTGGCTACGGGAATGACCGGCTACCTCGCTTCCGCCCTGGCCGGGAGTGAAGCCAGAGCCAAAACCCAACTGCTGGAGCAATCCCTGGAGTACTTCAAAAGCCAGCAAGAGTTAGGTCTACAACACCTGCAAAACGAGCTGGCCGATCTGCGGGCTGCTCTTGCCAATTGGGCACCCGTTCGGCAGGAAGAGGAAGCGGGCGATGGAACTGATCCTCAAACCCATTGTGAGTTGGGATCCCAGATCCGATCTCAGCA
The DNA here is from genome assembly GCF_047462355.1 of Synechococcus sp. H55.9. Taxonomy (NCBI): domain Bacteria; kingdom Bacillati; phylum Cyanobacteriota; class Cyanophyceae; order Synechococcales; family Synechococcaceae; genus Synechococcus; species Synechococcus sp. H55.9. Next base: position 3,345 of record NZ_JANSJB010000126.1, read on the forward strand.
AGCATGGCTGGCGCAACTGCGTGCAGAAGAGCAAAATCTAAAAGCCTCAATAGAAGATTTGCAAGCCAAAAAACAGAAGCTTGTTCAGTATTTGAAAGAGGGCGCTGCCAAACTCGATCAGCTCCACTCACAACGGGATCTTTTGGCCCAAGAGATTGCCAGCCTCAATCAAGTTCGCCAAGCAACAGGCTCTGGCAACTTTGCCGCCCACCCGTCTGGGTTTGGAAAGGGATTCAGCTCCACTTCTACCACCAAAGCTGCCGCCACCTCCGCCTCGGCCAACACCTACGACGCAATTCTTGCAGCCATTGAGGAGAAGGTGAACGACCTAGACGACATGGCAAAAGCGATGGCAGAGCTGGGCTCGCTTGAGGGCAGACGGTAATTCTTCAAGCACCTTCCAAGTCCAGATCC
>NZ_JANSJB010000126.1:3858-5338 GCF_047462355.1 Synechococcus sp. H55.9
CACTTCGTAACCCAAACCTTCCCACTGCTCTTTTTGGGTGACCCCCTGCAAAGGATGGCCTCCACGCAAAAGACCCATGTTGATGGCATGGGCAGCCATGAGGATGATGTTTGGAGTGCGGTAGCAATGGCGCAGTACGATGGCTCGCCCTCCCAACCGCACTTTGGGTTTGCCCGTCTTGTCGCGCCCGAACAGCTCGGCTGCCCCCGGCACCGTCAACGAGCCAATGCTCTGGGCTTCATCATAGGCCCAGTAGAGCCGCTTGGGATCCCGTAAAGTTCGATAGGCTAAACGGTAAAAGGCGGGCGGCAAATCTTGACCTTCATCGATCAAGATGGCGTCAAAAAGTTTAGGGATTTCCTTGGCTTTTAACTCTTGTTCTAACTCTTCGCAGACGTATTTGAAAGGCTCCGTTGTATAGTCATTTTTATCCCTTAACTCTGCCCTTGCCCGATCCAGGCTTTTGGGCGTTAAGCCACATTGGTGAGCGAGCAGGCGATAAAACCCAAGCTGATCCTGGGATCCCCAGGCATGCATCACCTGAATCCTTTCCCAATTTGGCTCGATGTCAAACTTGCTCTGACAGACTTCTGAGATTTGCCTGCGAATTTGCTCATAGAGAGAGCGGGTGTAGAAAACTACGGCGATGTCCCAATCGGGGTGGTCGGCGTGGATCTTGGCTGCCCTGCGAGTCAAGACTACGGTTTTGCCCGTCCCCGCCAGGCCCCGCAACCGCTGCGGCCCCTCAGGATATTGGGTGGCAATTTTGCGTTGGTCTTCATCGAGTTTGAAGATCCCTTCTTGGACGCGCCGGATCACCGCCTGCGGATCGTAGTCATATACTGGGTCTTCGCCGGGATCCCCCAGCCCTATCCCCAACGTTTTGAGGATCACTTCCCATTCTGTGGCGTTGAGAGGAGCGCCATTGGCCTCTTTGGCTGCGTACAGAGTTTGCCGCAACTGCTCTGGGTTTTCCAAATCATCCGCAAAAAGTAGCGCGCCGGTAAAAGGGGGATCCCCGAAGCGCTCCTGCCATTCTTGTCGCCGAATGCGAGGCAAAGCCAGCCGATATTGCCAGGCAACGCGCGCTTGGAGAGGCCGAGTTTCCAGATTTTGCTGCAGCCAATTTTTGATCTGAAACATTTGATTATCGGCCTGCGCCAGAGGGGTTTCGGTTTCCCTGTGCCACTCGCGCATGCGCCACTCGCTGCCGTCGATGGCCTCGATATTGTAAAGGTTGCAGCCCTTACACTCGAAAATCCAAAAGCCCAGTTCAAAGTGAATCAAGAGAATGTCGGGCTTGGCCTTGAGGTGACCCTGAGGGTCATAAATGCTGAACTGATGGAGGAGGTAGCCGGGATCTGAGCCCAGGGCTTGCCGCAGCGCATTCCAAACCGCCGCCTCCGCAGCTATTCCTGGCAAGCTGTCGTCCAGAGCGCCGTCGGGTTGAAAGTGCATGGGGGATCCCTCATTTTCCAAC
>NZ_JANSJB010000127.1:0-5200 GCF_047462355.1 Synechococcus sp. H55.9
CCTGTTTCGGCTGCAGGTGCGCAACATGGTGCCCGTCTTTATCCAACAATGGCAGGCCAACAATCCCTTTTCTGGGTGAGGATCCCTGCAGCAGGATTTTGCTCTGATAGAACCGACTGCCACTACTGGATGTAGCCTTGCCATGCCTCTTTTCTTCTCCCTCAATTCTCTCGGGTGCAGGGTCAGCTTGGGCAGTCTGGCTCTCTGCGGCTGGCTGGCCCTGACTCCGGGAGCGCTGGCCCACCCCATTCCCCACTTCACACCGCTGTTTCCCCATCGAGACCAGGCGGGATCCCAGGCGCGGCTGGTGGGGCAGGTGAGCAACAGCCTGGGGCAGCCGGTGGCCGGGGCGCAGGTGCAGTTGGAGGGCTTGGAGCCCGTCCAGACGGACGAGCAGGGGGCGTTTGAGCTCGACCAGGCTCCTGCCGGACGTTGGATGTTGACCGTATGGCACCCCGACTACGAAAAGGCGGAGCACGAGATCCTGCTGCAGGCGGGCCTGACCACCCCTGTGGATGTGGTTTTGCAGGTGCCCATCCGGCCCCAACCCCGGCGTCGCCTCGGCATTTTGGGGGTAGGAGGGCTGGAACATACCCAGCTTTTGGGCCAGCGCCTGGCCATCGAAGCGGTGCGCCTGGGCCTGATCCCCAACAGCGAGAAGGTGGTGCCCCTGGACAACCGCCGCATTCAGCCCCTTTTGCGCCAGGTGGGCTGGCCGGTCTACGAGCTGTTTGAGTGGGATCGCCGCAAGCCGGAAGCGGTGAGCCAGTTTTTCGATTACCTGGGCCTGGAGGCCATTGTCATCGCCCGCGTCGATGTCCTCACCCGCCCGGCCTCGCCGACGGAGGTGAGTCTGCGCTCCCGCAGCCGCCTGGAGCTGTGGCGGTTTGACGAGCAGGGCAACCTCATGGCGGAGGTTCTGGCAGAAGCCAGCCGCGATCAGGTGGAGCGGGGCAACCTCAACGCCGCTGAGCTGGCGCAGCTCTATCAAATCCAGGTCACCCAAATGGCCGGCGAAATCGGATCCCGCTGGAAAGAAAATCACCCCCTGGCCCCCTACCTGGAACTGGCTCCAGGCGAGGCCCCACCCCCGCCCTCGCGCCTGGATACGGCTGTGGAGCTGGTCATCCCCACCCCCTAGCGACGACGGGAGGAGCCGCCCGAAGAGTGGCGGGAAGAGCTGCCCCCGGAGGAATGGCGGGAGGAGGAGCCGGAAGAACCAGAAGAGCCGCCCCAGGATCCCGTGCCCGAAGAGCGGCCAAAGTCCCTGTCCCAAGAGGAAGTCGAGGTAAAGACTGTAACGGTGCTGTGCCGCTCATCTTCTTGCTCCGCCTGCCACAGGGATCGCTCCAGGCGATCCAGCCTGTCTGCACAGCGCTGCAGAGCGGCTTGAACCCGCTCGATCTCTTGCTGGGCCTGATCGAAGTTCTGCTCGGAGAGGCTGTTCCAGCGCTGAATGGCCGGGATCCCCTCTTGGCTGATGTAGAGGAGGAGCCGCCTCGTTTCTTCCAGCGCTTTGCGCTCTTCCTGCGGCGGGTGGCGGAAGAAGCCCCCATACACCCGGCGATCCAGGTCGGGTAGGCGCTGCTTGAGGCTTTGGAGCTGAGTTTGCAGGCGGCTGAGCTCGGCCTGGTTTTTTTGGTGTTGCTGGACGTAGGCGCGGCTGTGGTTTTCTAGGCTGTCGATGGCGCTGTGCAGCTCGGGCAGGGATCCCAGGGCTGAGGCCAGTTGGGCCAGGTCGTCGGCCTGCCGGGGAAAGCGGTAGCCCTGGTTTTGCCAAGTTTGCAGTTGAGCCAGCAGATCCAGCAGGCGGATCCCGGCCTCGGCCAGCTCCAACCCATCCAGATCCAAACCCCTTTGCTGCAGGGAGCGCACTTGGTTCAACAGCCCGGCCAAGCCAGAGCCGAGAGAGGTCGGGATCCCCGCAGGGGCTTGGCGCAATCGGTTTTCCAGAGTAGCCAGCTTGGCGGAGAGCAGAGCAGGGGCCTTCTGCAGGCGATCCAGCTCCCGTTGCACCCGCTCGATCAGGCCGAGAATGCCATCGGCATCCAAGCGGCTGGGATCCACCCGCAGCAGCTCGACTTTCAGGGGGCGACCTTCCAACTGTTGGCGCAGGTCTTCCAGTTGCCGCAGCAGGGATCCCCCTTCCTCGGCCAGGTTAGAGGGAAGAAACTGCACCGGGTTGAGCAGAGTTTGCAGTTGCTCTTCGCTGAGGTTGAGCAGGCGCTCACGGCTGCCCACCAGGCTGATGTAGAGGCGTTCCCAGGCTTCCACCTGCTGCTCCAGCTCCCTGAGGGTGGTGGGAGTTTGGTTGGAGAGCTGCCCTTGCACCCAAAAGGCCTGCGTGAGAGCCTGCCGACAGGCCTGCAAAGTCTCGAGGAGGCGGGATCCCAACTGTGGGTAGCGCTCCCCCCCCAAAATCAAATAAAGCCGGTAGAAGATAGTCTCCTCCGGCTTGTCACTGGGCAAGAGACCCTCTAGGGCCAAGAGCAGAGTGGCCACCGGAGCTTGCAGGACTTGGATCTGGTTTTGCAACTGCCGGCGGCGCCGCTGCCTGCGCCAGGAGATCGTGCCGCCGATCACTGCTGCGGCACCAGCTCCCACTCCCAGCAGCGGCCAGGGGGAAGGCGGAGGCGGATAGGCCAGCCGATAGCTCTGCTGCAGCCCGACCACCAGCGCCTGCGAGGGATCCCCTTGGCCAAGCAGCTCGCGCACCTGGGATCGGAGGTGTTGGTACTCGTGGTCGGCGGTATCGAGGCGGGTGCCGTAGAGGGTTTCGCCATAGGTGATGTTGAACCCCCAGGGCGGGAAAGTATCGGTGCTGGCGGCTACCGTCAAGCCGTTGCGGTCGTAAAAATCCACTTGCGACAGATCCCGCAGGCCGGCCTCTGCCTCCACACGATCCAAACGGGCAAACCAGGCCTGCTCCGAGGGATCCCGCGCATCGGTGAGATAAACCAGCACCCGAAAACCTTTCGCTGCCCAGGGGGCAGCCGCCTCGCAGACTTGCTTGGCATCCACCGCCAGCCTGGACTCCAGGCGCAAGGTGGCGTAGGGGCAAGCAACCCCTTGGGCTTGAACCGGGCTGGGGGCAAACAGCCACGCCAGTGCTAACAAAAGAGCGACGAGAAATTGCATGCTCCTGGCCCAGCCCGACAGCTCCACTCTAGCGCCATGCCGCAGGAAGTTATGCCTGGGCGGCTAAGAATGGCCGCTCTCCGAATGAGGAGAAGTGTCAGGAGCGGACGGGCTGCCCAAGGATTGCTCCAGGGCCAGACGCTGCTCCATCACCCGCAGAAAATAGCCGCCCATCATCGCGCCGGAGAGCATTTTCGCCAAGCTCTCGCGGTTGGTGATGATCTGCACCCCAAATTGATCGGAGGGCAAGCTCCCCACCAAGCTGCGGATGTTGTGGCCCAAGATCTCCAGCACTTCAGGGGAAGAATTGCGGGCAATATCCTGAAAAATGCTGGGATCCTGAGCTTGCAGATACTGCCAGAGCCGGTTGTCGGGGCTCGGAGTTTGCACAGCCTCAAAACCAGGGATGAAATTTAATGGGCTCGACATGGAGTCACCAAGCTCCCCAAACACAGCAGATCCAGCCCAACTCGGAAGCCCGGCCTGATCCCTCAGGCCTTCGCAGTTGGCCGTTTTGGGCTATGTCAACGCTAACACCCAATCCTCACCCCTCTCGGTACGGGATCCTACCCCTCTGCCGTGGCAAATACCGCACCTGGGATCCAGAGCTGAAGCTGGGGCCTCAGGATCAACGGCTGTCTTCCGAGGTTTCGCCCGCGGGCTCTTCCTCGACTTCAGTGGGATCCCCGACAAAAGAGGCCGGCACCACCGTCACCGCTACAATGCTGTCTTCGGGATCCAAGCGCTGCACCAGCACCCCTGTTGCCTCACGAGACTGAGTGGGGATGGCCTTGGCCAACTGGCGCATAACAATGCCTCTGGCAGTTACCAACAGGATCTCGTCCTCGGCATTGACGATGCGCAGGGCAGCCAATTCATCCGACTCCTGGCGGAACTTGGTGGCGATCACCCCCTTGCCACCCCGGTTTTGCTGACGGAAGTGGTCGATGGCCGAGCGCTTGCCCCGCCCTTCTTTGGTGATCACCAATACCCAGGGGTTGGCCAGCCCCTCCCCCTCTCGCTCAGCAGCCATCACCGACTCGGCGAAAATAATGTCCATACTGACGATGTCGTCACCGGGGTTGAGGGTGATGGCCCGCACGCCGCGAGCAGGCCGCCCTAGGGGACGCAGTTGCTCGTCATCTGCCCGGAAGCGAATGGACATGCCTTGGCGGGTTGCCATCACTACATCGTCGCTGGAGCGGGCGCGGCGCACCCAGCGCAGCTCATCGTTTTCCTCCAGAGAAATGGCAATTAGGCCGTTGGAACGCACATTGGCAAAGGCGCTGAGGGCCGTTTTTTTGATGTAGCCCCCCTGGGTCAGCATCACCAGATATTCGTCGTCGCTGAACTTGCTCACGGGCACCATCGAGGTAACCCGCTCTTCCCGGCTCAGGGGCAGCAACTGGACGATGGCGCTGCCGCGGGCGGTGCGGCTTCCCTGCGGGATCTCGTAGGCAGGCAGGGTATAGACCATCCCCCGATCTGTGAAAAAGAGGATGGTGTCGTGGCTGCGACAGGCAAAAAATTGCTCGATGGCATCGTCGTCTTTGATACGGGTGCCGGCCTTGCCGCGGGTGGCCCGCCCCTGCACCTGAAATTCTTTGATGTCCATGCGCTTGATGTAGCCCTGCTCCGTGAGAAAGATGACCGTCTCGCGGTTCTCGATCAGATCGGCTGTCTGCAGCTCACAGTCTTCCAGACAGAGGCGGGAGCGGCGCGGGCTGGCAAAGCGGGCCTTGAGCTGCTGCAGCTCTTCGCTGATGATCTGCATCACCCGTTCCCGCCGAGTCAGAATGTCCCGCAAATCGGCAATTTGCCTCACCAAGTCTTCGTGTTCGGCCTGGATTTTCTCTGCTTCCAGGGCGGTGAGGCGGCGCAGTTGCATTTGCAAGATCCCGTCGGCTTGCGCTTCGCTCAGGCCCAATGTTGCTTGTAATTCGGATCGGGCGGCGGCGGTATCGGCGGCTCCGCGGATGAGGGCGATCACCCGATCCAACTGCCCCAAAGCCACCAGGTACCCCTGCAACAGGTGATCCCGCTCCTCCGCCTTTTGTAGCTC
>NZ_JANSJB010000128.1:0-5048 GCF_047462355.1 Synechococcus sp. H55.9
GGGGTGAGGGCCTCAGGGAGAGGGGCTGGGGGTGGTCGCGTGAGCGGCACGGAGCGCTTGGGCACCTCAGGGAGAGGGGCCGGGGGTGAGGGCTGGGCGGTCTGGATCTGGCTCTGCCGTGCTATGTGTAGTCGAGGTCGATTTTGGTGAACTATGGCCGGCAACTCTATTCGCTTTGGTACCGACGGCTGGCGAGCCGTGATCGCCGACGGCTTTACCTTTCAGAACTTGGCTATTGCCGCCCAGGCCAGCGCCCAGGTGTTGGCCCGCACCTATCCCGGCGCAGGGATCCTGATCGGCTACGACAACCGCTTTCTCTCTGAACGCTTTGCTGCCCACGCTGCCGAGGTGGTGGCGCGGTTGGGGATCCCGGTTTATCTCTCTGCCTGTCCTGCCCCGACGCCGGCCTTCAGTTGGGCAGCCAAAGAGCGCGGCTGCCATGGAGCCTTGGTGATCACCGCCAGCCACAACCCGCCCCACTATTCCGGCCTCAAAGTCAAAGGCGGCTTTGGCGGCTCCGTGCCCCCGGAGGTCACCGCTGCCATCGAGCAGGAGCTGCACCACCTGCAACCGCTGGGATCCAACTCCGCCCCCATCGAAACCTGGGATCCCTGGCCTGGCTACCTGGCTCAGCTCAGCCGCTTTGTGGATCTGGAAAAGCTCAAAGGCTCCCCGGCCAAGATCTGGGTGGATGTCATGTTTGGCTCCGGGGCTGGGGCCCTCAAGCGCCTCTTGGGGGAGAAGGTAATTGAATTGCAGGCGCATCGGGATCCCCTATTTGGCGGCGTCTCACCGGAGCCGCTGCCGCAAAACCTGCAGACCTCTGCCCAGATCATCGCGGCGGATCCCGCCCCGTTAAAAGTGGGTCTGGTCTTCGATGGCGACGCCGACCGCATTGCCGCCCTCGACGGACAAGGCCGCTTTCTCAGCCCGCAGATCCTCATTCCCATCCTGATCGACCACTTGGCGGGGCGACGCGGCCTGCGGGGCGAAATCGTCAAAACCATCAGTGGCTCGGAGCTATTCGTCAAGGTGGCGGAGCGCTATGGCCTGCCGGTTACGGAAATGCCCGTGGGCTTCAAATACATCGCCGAGCGCATGCTGACCACCCAGGTGTTGCTGGGGGGAGAAGAATCCGGCGGCATCGGCTACCTGGGCCACATCCCCGAACGAGATGCCCTCCTCTCTGCTCTGTACTTGATTGAGGCCGTCACCGAAACCGGGCAAGATCTGAGCGCCCTTTACCGAGCTTTGCAGGAACGGGAAGGATTTAGCTCGGTTTACCAGCGCCGCGACCTGCACCTGGCGGATCAAAACCAACAAGTCAGGCTATTTCAACAGTTGCAGGCGGATCCCCCGTCTGAGATTTTGGGGCAGAAGGTGATTAAGCATTTCGACAAAGACGGCCACAAGTTTACCCTTGCCGACGGCAGTTGGGTGATGATCCGCGGCAGCGGCACCGAGCCCCTGCTGCGGCTGTACTCCGAAGCCAAAACCCCAGAAGCAGTCAATCATCTGCTGGATTGGGCAGCCGGCTTGGCCAACACAACAGCTTCCCACCCCAGATAATCCTTTTTGATTCCCATCTCCCTCAGCTTTATACATATTGGAACTTCTTATGAATATCTTAGGGCTGCTGTAGTTCTTACTACTCGACTTTGATGGCTACGAACTTCTGAGCTGAAATTGGCGGAATCGAAGAATCCGTAACCGTTATCAATGCAGAGAAAGAAAGGCCAATCGGAGGCTGGTTTGCTGCCGCTGGACATTGAACGGAAATGACCCCTGTGGATGTGTCAAAAAAGAAGGGAGGATTAGGTGCTGGCTCGGCTTTGAAAGTGAGTGGGCTTTTAACAGCGCCGGTAATGGTAACAGTTGGAGGCGCAGTGAGCTTCAAGTTAAGGTTAGTGCTACACTTCAAGGAAGTATCCTTATACTGAATTGCAAGAGTGGCAGGTGGTGGAGTCGGCGGCAGAGCTTTGATTGCAACAGGGATCACAGCGCTGAGGTCGGCAGTCAAGAAGTTGGTAGCCGTCGTCAGCGCGGGATTGAGCTTAATGGTCACTGATCCGGCAGCTTCGTTAGGCGTCAGGCGAACAACCTCGAATTCCTGAGGCCCCTTGTTGCCTTCCTTGAAGACCAGCGTGCTGGTCGAAACGGTAAATGGCGCGCCAGGGACAAAAGGATCGGGAGTTCCACTCACATCCAACACAACTTGCCCACCAACTGGAGCTGATGGTTGGAGTGTAACCCTCAGCTTAGCAGAAGTTCCAACCAGAGCTGTGCCAGCAAATTCAACGGAGTCAGGAGCAACTTCAATGCTCGGCGGCAGCTCTTGCTGCTTTAAGGTCACCGCCACAGCAACATTCACCGCTTCCAGAGGTAGAGAACTACTGGCTGGTTTGACTATTTAATTAATTTTAATGCTCACAAGAGCTTGACCAGAAATGGGAGGACTCGAGGAGTCTGTAACAGTTACCAGCGTCGAGAGAGTGGAACCAATGGGAGGTGCACCTGCCTGTGCTGGGCATTGGATAGAGATACCACCATCTTTCGTGTTGAACGTGACTCCAGAAGGCAGAGGAGGATCTGCTGTGTAGGTAAAAGGAGGAAGAACCTTCCCTCTAGTGGTAACTTGGGGAACCACAGTAACTATTTTGCCTAGATTATTCTTACAGTCTACCGAGTTATCATACTTAATCTCAATAGAGCCAACTGCTGACTTGACAGGGATCACAATGTTAATATCTCCTGTTAAGAAGTTACTAGCAGTAGTCAGGGCTGTGTTTAGTTTAACAGTTATGGAGCCAGCAAACACACCATCGGTTAATCGAATAACCCCGAACTGCTGAGATCCCTTATTGCCTTCCTTAAAGATAAGAGTTGAAGGTGAAACAGTGAACGGAGCACCTGGCGCAAAAGGATTAGGGGTTCCACCTATGTCCAGTACAACCTGACCTCCAACTGGAGTTATTTTGAGCTCAACTGTTACATCTTGAGTAGCTCCAATTATGTCATCATCGAGGAACTCTATCGAAGAAGGAGTAACTGTAATACTAGGCGGCTGCTCTTGCTGCTCTAAGGTCACCGGCACGGCAACATTCACGCTGCCCACCGGATAATTGGCAGCGGTTGTGGCCGGGTCGCGGGTAACTGTGATGGTGGCATTGCCCTGCTGTGTAGCCGGGATCAAACGCGTCAGCACAACCTTGGGTGTATCTGTGGATCCCGGTGGAACGACAACTGTTACGAACGAGGCAGCAGTTGTGGAAACGCCCACCACCTGCGGGTTGCTGCTTTCTACCTTCAACACCAAGCTGCCGTTGGCCGGAGGAGCAGACGGCGTAAGCGTGAGAGTTTTTATAGAGCCAACAGTCGTCCCTGAGTCAAACTTAACTTCTGCTGGATCAACGCTAACTTTTTCAACAGGAAAGGGAGTGGGGGGAGGAGGAGGGAAAGGAGTAGAAGGAGCCGGAGTTTCTGCCTTGATGGTGGGGAGAGGAATAGGAGAGGGGATTGGAGGAATGGTTGGGGCTGCAACGGGAGTTTGGATGACAATCGTAGGAGCTGGCAAAGGGATCCCTGGTGGTGCTATGGGAGGTAGGCCCACCTCGGTACCGCCAGTGGGCACGCTAGGAGCCTGAGGGGGAATGATCGGCCCAGGGACAAAGCTGGTGGCGTTCTTGTCCTTGGCTTGCTGGCAGCCAACCAAGCTGGCTGTGGTGAAGAAAACAGTCCCAACACTTCCTAAAGCCCGCAACCAATTTCTTCTGAACTTGATCTTCTTTGCGCTCATTTCGTGCTACCCTCACGTACCAAAATGGATATCACAGACCGGGCCAAAGTCGTCATCAGGGATTAGCCACCAGATTGATGGGAGGAGCTGCACTGGGTAGAGTCTGATTGTTCGACACAAATAGCAGTGGCAAGGTGTAGATCCCAGCAGCTGTTGCCTGAATAGAAACATTGACCTCGCAAGTGGCACCTGCTGCCAAGACCCCCCCCGAAAGACTGATGATCCTCGTCCCCGGTATGGCGCCCACAACTCCTCCGCAGGTATTTGGATTAGCAAGGCCGGCAGGTGTGGAAGGATTGGCAACAGCCACTCCCTCAGGCAAGATCGCCTGGAAGTTCAGACCACTCAAGGGAATGGCCCCAGCCACTCGGTTATCGACCACAAAAGTGAGAGTAACAGGCGTGTTGACCGGCGCTGGATTGGGCAGTAAGAAGCGGGTAAACAAAGGCGACGGCCCTACAGGAACCGGCGTCGGAACAGGGGTAGGGCCTGAAGTCAGCGTAGGTACAGGCGGCAGAGGAGTCGGCGTCGGGGTAGGCGTTGGCTGAGGGAGATTGCCACAGGCTGGAACTCCATTAAGCCGTGAGCCACGAATCTCTGTTCGTTCTTCCTCCCTACTAAAAATTGAGTCGTCAACTCGCAAGACTTGCCCAAAAGCATCTCGGATAGTCAGGATAAAGACAATATCATCCCCAGTTAATTCATCGTTAATCTGGATTTGTCCTTGCGCGTCAAGTCTTCGGACGGGTCTCACTGCTTTGGAAAGAATCCTCAAATCATCAAAAAATCTGGGATCTGTTGGAAATGTATAGCTAAAGTTGAATCCGTTAGCGTCGGTGAACGTGTTGCCTCTTCCAATCAGCAGGTTCCTAAACTGGCTCAGGGCCTCGGGCCGGATTACGCCAGTAACATCCGTTCCGCAAGTGATATTCAAGACCTGAATGTCTACACTCGCAATCACCCCTCGGACAATCAGGTTGGTCAGGTTCACCTTGTAAGAGAGCGAGGCAAACGGCTGGTCAACATCAAAGCCGCCCCCTGACCCAAATTGCGGCGGATCCGGCAGGTCGGGCTGAATGGGCGGCGGCGTGATGGGGGCGAAGTCCGGCCCAGGGCGGAAGGTGATGGGTGTGAGGTTGGGCGAGATCGTGGGAGCCACGGCTACGGGAGGAGGCGTGGATATGTCTCTTATACACATCAACGAGCCCACGCGACGTAGAGGAAGGGGTGGTTGAGGGGTTGTGGGGTGATA
>NZ_JANSJB010000129.1:0-4984 GCF_047462355.1 Synechococcus sp. H55.9
TTAAACACACAAATTGGCCAACCTGACCCGACCCAGACATCAATCAAACCGTTGCGGCCTCAACCCCGGCAGAGACGGAGTCCTTGTTGCCAGATATCTGCTTGCCTGCCGGGGCCTTTGGCTAGCGCTTGCAGAGCCGGTATACCGGCAAGGTGAAATGAAAGCTGCTGCCTTTGCCCAGGACAGATTCCACCCAAATCTGGCCATAGTGGGCGCGCACAATCCGCCGGCAGAGGGAAAGGCCGATGCCATAGCCCTCCTGCTGTTGATCCCGGGACAGACGAACGGAATCGGAGAAGATGCTCTCCTGGTCGGCTTCCGGGATCCCGGGGCCGGTATCGCTGACGGTCACCTGCACCTTTTGGCTGGTGCGATGGAGGACATCGAGGCGGATGGATCCCTCGGCAGGGGTGTACTTGATGGCGTTATCCAGCAGGTTGAACAGAACTTGGCGGATCTTGTCGGGATCCACATGAACAGAAGGCAGATCGACGGGAATATCCGCTTGAAACTGCAGCCGCTTGGCTTGCATGCGCGGCTGTAGCTCTTCGATCACCGGCTGACACAGGCTGGGCAACTGGGTTTCTACGGCTCGAATCCTCAGCTCCGAGGCGGCGCCCCGGGCTGACTCGAGAATATCGGTGATCATGCTGTCCATCTTGCGCAGTTGCTGGCGGGCGTGGTCGAACAACTGCCGCTCCAGCGCTTTGTCCAGGGATCCCTCGCGCCCCTGCTGGAGGGTTTCGACCGCCAGAGCCGTGGCCGTCAGGGGGCTGCGCAAATCGTGTACCAACATGGCCAGAACGCGGTCTTTGAAGTCCAACTGCTCCTGCAATTGGGCCCGTTCCTGCCGCAGCAAAAACACCTCTTCCGACATTTGCAACAGCGCCTCGGTGGTCGGGGGAGGGGTGGGATCCTGTCCTGCACCTTCTTGTTGGGAGGCCAAGGCCGCCTGGCCCTGCCAACGGGGCCACCACACTTCCAACTGTGTTGCCAAGTCGGCCCCCGCCAAGACCTGAGCGGGCAGAGGTTCGGCCTTGACCAGAGCTGGAGTCGCCACCAACTTGTAATGCTCCGCCAGGTAGGGGTGCTCCTCCAGCAGCACCACTTTTAGTTGGGCAGGGTATTGGCCGGGTAACCCCTGGATGTGCTGAAGCAGATGCTTCTCAAGTTCAGCAACGACGGCTCGACTCTTGGCAAACAACAGCAGGCGAATGACAGAACGAGCGGAGGTGAGATCTGGCGAAGTCTGCATAGGCCGAAATCCAAAAGGCCAGAGGTTGGCGTTTCAGCAGCCGGGATTGCCATCTGCTCGAGCTGTGGGATCCACTGCTGCTTGTTCTTTCCTAACACTTAACCTTGGGGAAAAGCTGAAAAGGAACAGCGAACGTAGCGAGAGACCCCCAGAGTGCACCTTTTCCGCCCAACTGACAACCGTGGAACTCAGTGAAACAGGTAGGCCAACCCCACCAGCAGGGCCACCAACCCCACCGCTGTCAGGGTGAAGTGAAGCAGAGAGGTTCTGCCTTTGCGCACCATGTTGCGCATGGCCAGGCGGGTATAGCTCGGGGGGGATCCCTGCTGCTCCGCAACGCTTGCGCGAATGCCGGTCGAAGAAGAATCTGCAGAAGAAGGCTGCGCCATCCGAATGACCAGAGCAATAACTTAACCCTGTCTCCAGGCTAGCTCAATCTGCCTGCCAGACATCGGCATCGTTTTGGGGTAACCTGCCGATTGCAGCGAAGCGATGGCTGTTGGGCGGGGATCTTCCGGTGCCAAAATAACGACAGCATCCCCCTCCTTGGCGCTTATGTTGCAGGTTCAGCATCTTTCCTACCATCCGGCAGCCGTTTCCCAGCCGATTCTCAAGGATCTCTCCTTTGAGCTGGGCCCGAACCAGTTGGGGCTGATCGTGGGCAAAAGTGGGGCCGGCAAGAGCACCCTGCTGGAAATCTTGGCCGGCTTGGCGCGGCCCACCCAGGGACGGATTGCCTGGGGCGGGACGGAGCTCTCCCTCAACCAGTTGCGCAGCCTGGCGGGGTTGGTGTTTCAGTTCCCGGAGCGGCACTTTTGTGGCTTGACGGTGCTGGAGGAAATGCGCTTCGGCCACCCGGAACTGCAGCAAAAGGAGATCGAGAATGTCCTCCAGCAGGTGGGATTGGCAGGGATCCCTCTGCACACCTTCCCCAACCACCTCAGCGGCGGGCAACAGCGGCGCTTGGCCCTGGCGGTGCAGCTCATTCGCGGCCCGTTTCTGCTGCTGCTGGACGAGCCGACGGCGGGGCTGGATTGGTCCGTGCGGCGGCAGTTGATCGAGCTGTTGGCCCGGCTGAAATCCACCTGGACGGTGTTGGTGGTTTCCCACGACCCGGAGGAGCTGTCCTCTATTGCCGATGTGCAGTGGACGTTGCAGGCGGGATCCCTACAGCCGGTGCCGGCAGAGGCGCTGCTTCACAAGTAGCGGCGCGGATCCACCGGTTGGCCGTTGACCCGCACTTCAAAGTGAACATGAGGCCCGGTGGAGAGGCCGGTGGAGCCAGAAGCGGCAATGGCCTGCCCCCGCTGTACCTGCTGGCCCACCCCGACGGCGACGCGGCTGTTGTGGGCATAGAGGGTGGTGATGCCGCCGCCGTGGTTCACAATCACCGTGTAGCCGTAGCCGCCGTACCAACCGGCGTAGATGACCGTGCCCCGGTCTGATGCCCGAACTGGCGTGCCGGTGGGCACACCGAAGTCGATCCCCGCATGAAAGCGGCGGCTGCGATAGAGGGGGTGAACCCGCCAGCCGAAGCCACTGGTGATCGGCCCGCGCACCGGTGGGATCAACCGGCCCGTCCCCTGAACCGGATCCCCACCCCCTCGCTGCTGAGCCTGCTGGGCGATCAGTTGCTGGATGAGGACGGTCAACTGTTGAGAATCGGCTTCCAAACGCCGTTGGGCTGCTTCATAGGCAGCGCGCTCGTTGGCCAGGCGGCCCACCAGTTGCTCTTGGGCGGCAGCCTGCTGCTGCAGTTGGTTTTTCTGGGCGGCCAGCTCCTGCAAAATCAAAGAAATCTCGTTGCGCTGCATCTCCAGAGCAACGCGCTGCTGCTCCACCTCCTCAGCCATCGCCTGCAGCTCCCGGATCAACTGCCGGTCGGCCTCGATCAGCAATTGCAACTGGTGGCGGCGATCGAAAAACTCGTTCAGGTCGCGGCTGGTGAGCAGCAAAGCCCACCAATGTTCTGCCCCCTGCCGCTGCATGTAGCGCAAGCGGGCGGCCGTGCCCTGCTGCTGCCGCCTCAGGCGGTCTTGCAGCTCCTGGAGCTCTTGCTGCGCTTGCTCTAGGGCCTTCTGGGCCTGTTCCAGACGATATTGGTTGTCGCGCAGGCTGGCTTCGGTTTGGCGAATGTTTTGGCGCAGGGATCCCATGCGGCGGCGGGCCTCTTCTTCGGCCTGGCGCACTTCTCCGAGGCGGCGCTGAGTGCTCTGGATTTGTTGCTGGATCTGCTGCTGGCGCTGCTGCAGTTGGTTAACATTCTGCGCCTGAGACGGGGCCATTTCCCACAGCAGCAGACAGAGGGCGAGCAATCCGAACACCATCCACCCTTTCAGCCTGTGTGCCACACGACTCAGACTTGTCACTCCCCACACCCTCTGCAACAGACCTACCGACCCTAAGGATACAAAGATTTGCCAGGATCTGACCGAGCCCAACTGGATTGTTGCCCCCCGGTCTCGCTACTCCAAATGGCGATGGGCTGGCCGCCCGCCTATCGGCAAAACTTCAGGCTAAAAATAGTAAAAATAATACGAGAATGACAAAAATCGACCCAAGAGCCATCTCATACAAACGGGACACCATGCGCCACTTGCGAGTCTGGGGGGCTTCTTCCTCCTCTCTGCCCAGTTCAATATTGGCTAGAGAGACAACAAGGCCACAGATGGCTGATAAAAGGAGGAACCAGCGACGCCACGAAAGAATGGGAAAAGCAAACGCTCCAACCAGTGCTGTAAACGCACAAACAGTTGCTCCCATAAACACCAGCTTTGCCCGTTCTCTGTTCATCTGTTAACCTTCTCCCAAAAGGGAATTTTTACAATTTATTCTTGGTTACAATTTATTCTTGTTTTGCCGACAAGCCGGTTTTGTTATTTCTGGATTCTAAGCGCCATTCTCCCCTCACCGACCGCCAGCGGTACGACGCCGGCTGCCCCACATCCCTGTTGGGTTTCGTGGTCTGGGCCTGAGGGCAAAGTTTAGGTGCGGTTTGGCAATGGAAGTCGCTGCGGGCGTGAGCAACATGAGGTGGATTGGTCTGGCCCAACCCCACGGTTGGCGTAGCGTGCCATGGGGAATGCCAGAGCGCAGGACTGAGAGCTCCCCGAACCCCTTAAAAGCTAAATTGAGAGTTAAGGGTGAGTTGCCACGCAAGCTAAGATCGGCAAATCCTGTCTATCGATAGAGGATCCGCGTCGGCCATGATGACCGTAATGGAGTTTTTCGCCCTCAGTGCTGGGGAGTGGATGTGCCAGCGCACCAGCCATCACTTGGCTTTTCGCCGCTCTGAGGGAGGGAGGTCGAAAGTCCAGATTGCCACGCTTGCGCCAACCGATCCAGCCGTCATCCGGGTTTGTGAGCTGTTCAAGGTGGATCCGCAGCGAGCTGTGGGAGCAGCGCGGGTGCGGTGGGATGGCGAGCAGGAGTGGGACAACGAAGAGTACAAAGGCGATGTGGTGCTGGTTCCCATCCCCGATGAGGTCGATCCCATGCGCGGGCAATTGCTGCGGGATCAGGGCTATGCCGAAAAAATACCGGTGGCCGGTACCTATGTGATGGGATCTGACGGCGCCCTCACCCTCTACACCGAATATGAGATGACCGAGTCAGAGGAGCGCATCTGGTTTGCCAGCCCGAACCTGCGCCTGCGGGCCAGCACCGTCAAGCGCTTTGGTGGCTTTAGCATGGCTTCTTTCTGCTCTGAGGTGCGCAAACTTTCGGCCA
>NZ_JANSJB010000130.1:0-4901 GCF_047462355.1 Synechococcus sp. H55.9
AACAGCCGTCTGGATGCGCTGCAGGCGGTGATCCTGTCGGTTAAGTTGTCCCACCTGCGGGAGTGGAACTGGCGGCGGCAGGGGATTGCCGAGTCCTATCACCGCCTGTTGCACGGGATCCCTGGCCTGATCCTGCCCCAGGTGGCGGTGGGGGGCAACTCGGTGTGGCACCAGTACACGGTGCGGGTGCCTGGCTCCCACCCAACCGACTCACGGCGGCGCGATGCTGTGCAACGGCAGTTGCAGGAGCGGGGCATTGCCAGCCGCGTTTACTACCCCATCCCCCTGCATCTGCAGCCGGTGTACCGCAAAAAGTTGGGGTACAAACCTGGGGATTTGCCCAATGCCGAACTCTGTGCCGCTCAAGTGTTGTCCCTGCCCTGTTTTCCTGAATTAACTCTCCGGCAGCAGGAGCGGGTGGCTGTAGCCATTGCCGAAATCTTGTCAGAAGAACCCTAGCGGCTCCGAACGCTGAGGAGGGAGCTCAGGTGTTATTGAAGCTCAGCCGAAGACTACCTCAACTATTTCCGTTATTTCAATGGTCTCCCCGACCAGGAGCTGTTTCTGCAAAGCTGCCATCGAAACAGCGCGTTCGTTTTCTGCGCCGCTTCCGCTTTACCCGCATCGGGGGTCGGTTTGTTGGGATCACCCTCTTGGTGAGTATTGCCGCCTTCAACACCGGCAACAATCCCCTATACCTGGTGCTGGGGATGCTGCTCAGCCTCATTCTCCTCAGCGGCCTCCTCTCCGACCTCACCCTCAAAGATCTAGAGGTGAGCCGGCAGTTGCCCAGCCGCATCTTTGCCGGCCAGCCGGTCTTGGTGGGGCTGACGCTGGTCAATCGCAAGCGACGCCTGCCCAGTTTTTCGCTGCAGGTGAGCGAACGCATCGAGGGGCTGAAGCGGGCAGATTGGCCTTCCAGCTATGTTTTGCGCCTGGATCCGGGCGCAAAGCTGGATACTTTCTATCAACACACCTTTTCAAGGCGAGGGGTGTGGCGGCTGCAGGGTTTTGAGATTGCCACCAGCTTTCCCTTTGAACTCTTCCGCAAGGCAGTGGAAATCGAGGACCCGCAGACGGTGATTGTGTTTCCTCGGCCTGCCCCTGTCCAAAACCTGTTGGTGTGGGAACAATTGAGCGGTGGTAGCCAGTTGCGCCCTCAGGCCGGCCAGGAGGGGGACTACCTTAGCCTGCGGCCCTATCGTCCCCAAGATGATGTGCGCTCGGTGCACTGGAAGATCTCCGCCAAACGGGATCAACTGGTTGTGCGGGAGCTGGAGCGCCCCCGTTCCCAGGCCATCGTCCTCTGTTTTGAAAATCGCTGGCAGCCGCGGGGAGAAAGCCCTGAAGCCCATCGCAACAAGCTGGAGCGAGCCGTAGAGCGCTGTGCCGGGATCCTCACCTATTTGATTCGAGAAGGCCACCCGGTGGCGCTGGCCACCTTACAGGAGCGGACTGCTTTTGGGGCGGATCTGGCCCACCAAGACCGGCTGTTAACTCTGTTGGCCCAACTAACCTTTGTCGGGGATCCCCAACTCAACTCTCAACTGAAAAGAGAGCCTGATCCCTCTGTTGGGTTTAACCTCACCCCCCACGATCGCTGTGTGCTGCTGGCCCATCCCGACCAGGATGGAAAATCTGCCCCGGGCTATCTCATCCACACAGGATTGCTATTGCAATTTATCCCAATCGAGTGAACTTCAGACCTATTTTGATAGCGGGATCCGTCGAGAGGCGTTTGGTAAAGCTTGAGCCGCGGATCTCTTTAAAGCTTTAGGTTGAACCGCTGGAAAAGTGTTGGTTCACTGCTCCAGCTTTTGGCGCAATTCTGGAATGGCCCGTCGCATTTGCCGATAGCCTTCTCGAATAATGGCATCTGCCTGGTGGAAATCGAAGATGCTGTATTGGCTGAGCTTAGGTTGTAACAGTAAGTCCGGTGGATGTTCGGCCAAAATGCTGTGGGTTACCATTTGCTCCATGATGTTCAAAGTTCTGCCGATAATGTCAAAAATGTTGGGGCCAGAAGGCTCGTCTGGAAACCATTGACTAATTTTTTCCTGGATCGCTTGTTGTAGAGATTGGTACCGTTTGTGGATGCGGGTGATGAAGCTGGTTTCCTTCTCGATCACCTCTCCTTCGACATTGAAGCGCCGGCGTCTTTGAAAAGTTTCTTCTACCTCCGTTTCCTCTACCTCCGGCTCCACATCCGCAGGATCCACGTGGTTGAGGTTGACCGCCAAGACAACCTCGGCGCCCATTTCCCGCACCACCCGTACCGGCAGCGGGTTGACAATGCCCCCATCGCTGAGGTAGCGACCTTCGTGCTGAAAAGGAGTGAAAATGCCGGGGATGGAGATGCTGGCCCGCACCGCATCGGCCATTTTGCCGGACCGCAACAGCACCTCTTGGCCTGTAATCAAATCTGTAGCCACGCAACAAAAAGGGATCCCGGCCTCTTCAATGCACAGCTCTTGCAAATGTTCCGTCAGTAGCTCGTAGATTTTGTTGCCCTCCAGAAGGCCACAGGTGGGAAAGACTACATCAAATAAAGACAGGATCATCTTCCAGTTGAGCTCCCGCACAAAGTCCTCTAGCTCATCCAGTTCACCTGCGGCGTAAATGGCTCCGACGAAGGCGCCGATGCTCGTCCCGGCAATGTAATCGATCGGGATCCCGGCCTGTTCTAGCGCCCGGATCACGCCAATATGGGCCCATCCCCTCGCTCCGCCACTGCCCAGTGCCAAGCCCAGTTTTTTGCCCATGGTCGCTTGTTCAAAAAAAGCCCAAAAGATTCTAGTAATTCTAAACTTTTAGGTGCCTGCCCTTTGCCGCAGATCAGGCGGCAAATAGCTGCGTTCTCCCAAACTTTCCAGCAGGGGCCCATAGCGGTCGAACTTGACCACGCTGACCGAGGCAGCCAAAACCTCGATACGATCCCGGTAGCGGCCCAGGTCAATGCCCAGCAGGCTGCAGAGAAGAATCCGAATGGTGGCCTTGTGGGAGACGATCAAGACGTTGCCATCCGACCATTTTGCTTCGATCTCCGCCACAACCGGCAGGGCGCGGTTGGCAATTTGCACGGCGGTTTCGCCGCCTGGAGGAGCGTTCCAGGCCGGCTCGGTCATCCAGCGCCAGTAGGTTTCGGGATGGGCTTCGCGGGCCTCGGCGTGGGTTTTGCCCTCCCACTCACCGTAGTGGATTTCCCTCAAGCCCTCTCGAATCTGCATCTCCAACCCCGTCTTCTCTGCCAGCGGCCTGAGAGTAGCCAAGGTGCGCCGCATCGGGCTGACGTAGAGGGCCTGCCAAGGGATCCCGGCATAGGCGGCGGCAAAAGCTTCTGCCATCTGCTGGCCTTCGGGGGTGAGGTCGGGATCGAGGGCGCCACAAAAGCTACCGGAACGGCTGTAGGGGGTTTCCCCGTGTCTGAGTAGGTACAGTCTGAGGCTCATGGGAGAAGATTCCAGGGGAGTTAAACTCCGCTACTCTAGCTCCCCAACTTTAAGATCCCTTTATCCCCCCTCGGGGCGGTGGTTGGTGGTGGGGATGTAGATGCGGCTGCCGGCCCACTGCAGCTTTTCTCGCAAGGTGCGGAAGTAGGAGAGGTCTTTTTCTAGGATCATCAGCTTGGCCGGCAGGGGAGCCCGTTGAATTTGCACCCACTGGCCGGGGTTGACCGATTGAGCCAAGACACCATCAGTCCAGAGGCGGGTCAGCCCTTCCGGATCGGCAAGGGGCCAGATCTCCACCGTGGCCGTGCCGCTGATAACAATGGGCCGGCTGGACAAGCTGAGGGGACAAATGGGAGTGATGATGATGGCCTCAAAGGTAGGTTCCAGGATGGGGCCGTTGGCTGCCAAGGTGTAGCAGGTGGATCCCGTCGGCGTGGCCACCAGCACGCCATCTCCGTGGTACTGATCCAAAATCTCGCCATTGACTTCGATTTCCATGATGGCGGCGGGCAGGCGTTCCCGGTTGATGGGCTTGAGGCACATTTCGTTGAGGGCGTAGTAGACTTCGCTGACCGGGTGGCCCTGCCGCTTGCCCTCCCCAGGGATAGCTCCCTGCCCCAATTGCGCTTGCTCCCAAATCTGGGCCTGCAACATCATGCGGGCTTGCAGAACAAAGTCTCCCGCCTGGATGCGATCCCAGGGATCCTGATGCAGCACCCGCTCCGACTGGGCCAAAAACCCCAGCCTGCCCCCCGACTGAATGGGCAAAATCGGGATCCCGTGCGGGGCCAGGTGGCGGGCTGCCGCCAACACCGACCCATCTCCCCCCAGCACCACCACCAGATCGATGGGATCCGAAGTGGCCTCCAAAAAGACCGGGTAGGGGTTGTGGTGCAAGCCGGTGGGAGCGGTCAGCACCGTAACGCCGCGCCGACGCAATTGCTCCGCACACAATTGACAGGCGGCTTTGCTCTCCCGATCCCCCTCCTTGTAGGCGATCACCACCAAGCCCAAGTCCATAAGCCCTCGCCCAGAGATCCCTTCCGATCATCCCTCTTGGGGCTGAAGGTTGCCCAGAAGGCCTCATTTCCCCAAGCATTCCCTTTCACTTTTTTCACATTTACTGGGGATCCTTAAAAAAATCTCTAAGTAGTCATTCCAAATAGCAGTAAAAAACGGCTCGTCGCGTCGTTATTGCTAGGCAGCGCTGCCGCAAACGCGCCGCTCCAACTCCCCTCTCCCTCTGGGAGAGGGGTTGGGGGTGGTCGCGTGAGCGGCGCGGAGCGCTTGGGCTGGCGGCAAAGTGTCTTCATCCGTATTTGGCTGAGCTAAGCAGTGTGACCTGCTGGATCGGCACAGCCGTGCAAGCGTTGCCGGACAGTTGCGGGCACCTACGCCGATTGCAGGCGCAGGTGCTGCACCAGAGCTTGTAATCCCAACAGATAGCTTTGC
>NZ_JANSJB010000131.1:0-4732 GCF_047462355.1 Synechococcus sp. H55.9
TTGCTAGCGATCTTTGCGGCTGGCTACCGTTTCCAAAGCCAGCTTGGAGCGCTTCAGCCCCTCAGGAATGGGGATGGGGTAGTGGCCGGTAAAGCAAGCCGAGCAAAAGGAATTGGGATCCCGACCTGTGGCGGCCAGCATGCCTTCCCAGCTCAAGTAGGCCAATGAGTCCACCCCGATTTTCTCGGCAATTTCTGCTACCGAATACTTGGCGGCAATGAGCTGGTCTTGGCTGTCGGTGTCAATGCCGTAGAAGCAGGGATGGGTAACGGGGGGGCTGGAGATGCGCATGTGGACCTCCGTAGCTCCTGCCTGGTGCAGGGCTTTGACGATTTTCTGGCTGGTGGTGCCCCGCACAATCGAGTCGTCTACAATCACAATCCGCTGCCCCCGCAGCACGTCTTCGAGGGGGTTGAGCTTCATGCGAATGCCCCGCTCCCGCATCGACTGGGTGGGCTGAATAAAGGTGCGGCCCACATAGCGGTTTTTAATCAGCCCTTCCGTGTAGGGGATCCCCAGTTGGCGGGCATAGCCAATGGCTGCCGGTGTGCCGGAGTCGGGCACCGAGATCACCCAGTCGGCCTCTGCCGGAGCTTCTTTGGCCAGTTGTTCTCCCAGCCGCACCCGGTAGGAGTAGAGGCTCTCCCCGTGCATGCAACTGTCGGGGCGGGCAAAGTAGATCATCTCAAAGATGCACAGTTTGGGGGTGGCCTCGGCCCAGCGCAGCGATTGCAGCCCTTGACGGTCAATCCACACCAGCTCCCCCGGCTCCACCTGGCGCAGATAATCCGCTCCAATGATATCCAAAGCACAGGTTTCCGAAGCCAACACGTAGTGCAGTGGCTGGGCTTCTGGGTGGTTGAGCGTGCCGTCGCTGCAGAGGATCCCCAGCCTCTGCGGTTGCAGCAGCTCCTGTCTGGCGGGGTTGCTGCTCAAAAGCCCCAACACCAGCGGACGCACGCCGTAGGGATCCCGCGCCCCAATCAGACCCTCTGGCGTGCCGATAACCAGACTGAAAGCCCCGCGGCAGCGGCGCAAAGCTTGACAGGTGGCTCCCACCCAGTCTTGACCTTGGTTCACTGCCTGGGCAATGGTGTGGGCAATACATTCCGAGTCGGTGCTACCGGTGAGGTGGCACTCGGCAGCTTCCAGTTCACGCCGTAGCTCTTCGGCATTGACCAAGTTCCCATTGTGAGCCAAAGCCAGCGGCCCCAAGCGGGTTTCCACAATCACCGGCTGGGCGTTGGCCATGCGGCTGGATCCCGTAGTGGAGTAGCGGGTGTGGCCTACTGCCAGATCGCCGCTGAGCTGGCCTAAGTTCACCTCGTCAAACACTTGGGAAACCAGCCCCATTGCCTTGTGGACTCGGCAAAAGGCCCCCTCAAAGGTGGCAATCCCCGCCGATTCCTGGCCGCGGTGCTGCAGGGCAAACAGCCCAAAGTAGGTCAGCTTGGCCACCTCCTCGCCGGGGGCCAAAATGCCGAACACGCCGCAGGCCTCTTTGGGCCCTTCCTGAGCTGGCGATGGTTCTGCTTCCACCTTTGCTGCCATGGATCCCCTCTTGCTGTGGCACTTATCAGTCTAACCCGAGCGCTCTTGAGATCTCACCGCCAAGGCGGATCCCATGCGATTGGTGACACCCATAGTGTTTGCAAAAAATTGAGGCTCTATCTATAGTGTTAGGAGCACTTGCGAGACTCTGCTTTCGCGGTTGAGGGAGCAGGACGGTGCGGGTTTTTGAGTTGAACGCTGCCGAGACTCGGTTTTCCTAACAAACCCCCAAGCTCGTGTTGTGAGGAGCTAAAGCCCATGAAACAGCAGCCCCCTAGGTTCCGTCAGAGCTGGATGTTGGCAATCTCTGCGATGAAAGCCAGTGTAGCCGCTTTTGTGTCGTTGTCACTGGTGGCCTGCCAAGAAGATGGCCGCGAGCAACCCTCGGTTACCATTACTCCTGTGCCGGTAACGGTTGTGGCACCGACGCCCACGCCTTTTCTCGTCCCCAGTCCCCTCCCGACGCTCACTCCCGTCCCGACGCCTCTGCTCACCCCGACCCCCACTCCACTCTTGAATCCGTTCCCCAGTCCTTCCCCCACCGCATCCTTCTCGGCGGAGCCACCTTCGATTGCCGTGGTATCGCTGGCGGACGCGCGACAGACGGTTCCTTTTAATGTCTTGGTGGCCGTGACAACTCCTGCGGGTTTGGGAGCTGGCATCAGCTTCCGGGTGGAAATCCGGCGGAACCCTCTCACGCTGACGTTTGATTTCACCGCCGCTGCCGTCGGCTGTCAGGCCAACAGCAAAACCTGCATTGGCACCATCCCCATTACCATTCCCGCTTCTGCTCCCACCGGGGAGTATGAAGTGACGGCGATGGTGGCGGATACCCAAGGCCGCATCGCCTCCGCCAAGGCTCCTCTGCGGGTGTTGCCTGCGCCCAGCCCTTCCCCTTCACCAACGCCAGCCGGCACCCCCAATCCCTTTCCCTCGGTATCGCCTTCGCCTAGCCCCAGTCCTACTCCCAGCCCTTCGCCAACGCCGACGGCCAACCAAAGGAGCGCCCCAACTCCCTAGGGCAGCTCTTGAAGGACTTGCCTCAAGGTGGCGACCAAGCGTTCAATGTGGGTTTCCTCGATGATCAAAGGTGGGGAAAGGGCGATGGTATCACCTGTGGTGCGGATCAGCACGCCCCGTTCGTAGCAGCGTAAGAAAGCTTCAAAAGCCTGCGCTGTCGGTCGGCCAGGGATCCCTTCCAGTTCAATGGCCCCCACCAAGCCGAGGTTGCGCACATCGATGACATGGGGCAAGCCCCGCAGAGAATGGAGAGCTTCTTCCCAGAGGGGGGCGAGGCTGGCGGCCCGCTCCAACAAGCCTTCTTCTTGATACAGGTTCAGGGTGGCCAAGCCGGCGGCACTGGCAACCGGGTGGCCGGAGTAGGTATAGCCGTGGAAAAACTCGATGGGGCGATCCTAATCGGCTTGGGATACCTCTGGAAAGTTAGTATTTCCGCTCCTGAGGAAGAAAGCGGGTGATCACCACGGGACGATAGCTGATCTGGGGGGATCCCTCGCGAAAAGCGGCCAAGGTGTGCTGTAAAAACCGTTGATCATCCCGCTGGGGATAGTCTTCCCGCGCGTGGGAGCCGCGACTTTCCCGCCGTTCCAGAGCGCTGGCGAGGATCAAGGCCCCCACCGTCATGAGGTTGTCCAGCTCCAGGGCTTCGATGAGCTCGGTGTTCCACACGCTGCCCCGATCGTCCAGGCGCAAATCCTGCTCGTAACGCCGGCGGATCCGGTGCCATTTTTGGATCCCTTCTTGAAGAACCGATTCGCTGCGATAGACCCCACAATGCTCGGTCATGCAATCTTGAAACTGCCGCCGCACCTGATCAATGCGGCTTGCCCCGGATCGCTCCAGCAGCCTGGCGATCCGCTCGGCGGCCTGGTTGAGCAGGGATCCCTCGTCCAACTTCGGCAAGGCTCGCCCCCTGACGGCTTCTACCATAGCTGCCCCTGTGCGCCGCCCGAAGACCACGCACTCCAGAAGAGAGTTGCTGCCCAGCCGGTTGGCCCCATGCACCGAAACACAGGCCGTTTCACCGGCAGCAAACAGCCCTTCCACGCGGGTATGGGCATCCCGCAGCACCTGCCCATCCACCGTCACCGGGATCCCGCCCATGCAGTAGTGCACCGTCGGTCGCACCGGAATGGGATCCACAACCGCATCGATGCCCAGGTGGCGATGGGCCTCCTCCCAACAAAAGGGCAGCCGCATGTGAATGGTTTCTGCCCCCAGATGCCGCAGATCCAAATAGACAAAATCTTTTCCGTCGATCCCGCGTCCGGCCCGCACCTCCGTAACAATCGCCCGCGACGTGATATCCCGGGGGGCCAACTCCATCTGGCTGGGGGCATAGGCAGCCATAAAGCGCTCTCCTTTCCCGTTGATCAGATAAGCCCCCTCCCCGCGCACCGCCTCCGAGATCAACACCCCCACCGGATACAGGCCCGTGGGATGAAACTGCACAAACTCCATATCCTGCAGAGGCAGGCCGGCCCGCGCCACCATCGCCATGCCGTCGCCGGTCGAGGCAAAGTCGTTGGAGGTGGAGTTGTAGATGCGCCCATAGCCGCCCGTGGCCAACATGACTGCCTTGGCCCGCACCACCTCCAGCCGTCCGCTGGCCAGCTCCAGCATCACCACTCCCTTGACCTGGTTTTCTTCCAGAATGAGCTCCAGCACATACCATTCGCTGTAGAGCTTGACCCCAAAACGCTGGAGGTTGCTCACCAACTCGTGCAAAATGGCGTGCCCGGTTTTGTCGGCGGCATAACAGGTGCGCGGGTGGCTGTGTCCCCCAAAGGCCCGCTGGGCAATGCGGCCATCCGGCAGGCGGGAGAACAAAACCCCCAAGTGCTCCAGATCGATAATCACCTCAGGGGCTTCTCGGGCCAGAATCTCCACCGCATCCTGATCCGCCAGATAATCGGATCCCTTGACGGTATCGAAGGCATGGGCTTCCCAGGAATCTCGCGGATCGACATTTTGCAGGGCAGCGGCAATGCCCCCCTGCGCTGCTACCGAGTGGCTGCGAATCGGATGGGTTTTGGATACCAAGGCCAGGTCGAGGCCGGGATCCCGCCGCATGGCCTCCAAAGCCGCCCGGCAACCGGCCAGCCCCCCGCCAACGATGACAATGTCGTGCTCCAGCATGAATGGATGTGGGCAAACCCTC
>NZ_JANSJB010000132.1:0-3440 GCF_047462355.1 Synechococcus sp. H55.9
GGAGCTCCAAGGCATTTTGGGCGAGGTTGTGGCTCCTTGGTCACCCAACTCTTCCGCTCCCGTTGGTTAAAAACTCAGGTGTTGTTGTAGCCAACCTGCGGAAGGGTTTTGACATACTCCCTACTCTAAAGAACGAGGGTTCTTGTTAGATTACTGGCCGGGACAGGATTGCTTGTTCTCAGTTACAAGGGCAAGAGCCTAGCATAGAGATCTGGCCCCCCTCACTGTTGCGTTGCCGCCATGTCTGAGCCTTCTGGCCGTCTGGTTTGGAACCACTCCACTCACATTTCTGGGCTGATCCCTGTCCTGGAGCGCCTGGCCAGGCAAGCGGGCATCAAAACCGTGACTCCCGGTGCCTTATCTTGCAGTCGGGGGCGGATCCCGCAGTTGCAGTTGCGGGTTTCGGTGCCCATTCGAGGGGGATACAAGTTGGTTGCCCGCAAGGGCAGCAGCGTGCAAGAGGTGTTTGTGGTTACCGACCTCAGTCAGTCGGAGCTGGAAGCAGTGATTCGCCGCTGTTTGGAGTAGACTTAGGCTCTGGGCGCGCCATGTCTCGTGCTAGCCTCAAGCCCGCCCGCATCAGCGCTGTGGTGGCCGGATCCCTGGCGGCAAAGGTGGGCATTCGGCCTGGGGAGGCCCTGGTGAGCATCAATGGCGAGCGGCCCCGCGACCTCATTGACTATCGCTTCTTGTGTGCTGATGAATATCTCTGCCTGGAGATCCTGGACAACCAAGGGATCCAGCGCACGGTTGAGCTGGAAAAAGACATAGACGAGGATCTGGGGCTGGAGTTTGAGACGGCTTTGTTCGATGGTCTCATCCAATGCAACAACGCCTGCCCCTTTTGCTTTATCGACCAACAGCCCCCTGAGATGCGGGCAACGCTGCACCTCAAAGACGACGACTACCGCCTCAGCTTTCTCTACGGCAGCTACCTCACCCTTACCAACCTGACCACTGCCGAGTGGGAGCGTATCGCCCGCCTGCGCCTTTCTCCTCTCTATGTCTCGGTTCATGCCACGGAGCCGGAGCTGCGCAGCCGCCTGCTCAAAAACCCGCGTGCCGGTTTGATCCTGGAGCAGTTGGCCTGGTTTCGCCAACACCGACTGCAACTGCATGCCCAGGTGGTGGTCTGCCCAGGCTGGAACGATGGGGAGCAGCTAACTCGCACCCTTCTGGACTTGGCCGCTTTTGGCCAACCCGTCGAAGGGATCCCGACCGTCCTCTCGGCGGCGGTGGTGCCGGTGGGGCTAACCCGCTTTCGCCCCCCCAATGATGAGCTAATCCCGGTGGATGCTGCCAAAGCGGCGGAGGTGATTGCGCAGGTGGAAGCGCTGCAGGCGCAGTTTCGGCAAGAATTGGGATCCGCCTTTGCCTGGCTGGCTGATGAGTGGTATCTGCTGGCGGGTCGGGAATTGCCGCCGGCAGAGCACTACGAAGATTACCCCCAACTGGGCAATGGAGTGGGATCCCTGCGCTTGTTCTTGAGCGAGTTCGAGCAGGTGCGGCTGCCGGCTGGGATCCCTGCTCCCCTCAAAGTTCTCTGGGTGGTGGGCAACGCCGTGGAACAGGCCTTCCAGCCCGTGGTCAAGCGGATGAACGGCATTCGGGGGCTGCAGTTGGATCTGTTGCCCATTGCCAGCCAATTCTGGGGACAGACCCTGACGGTAACCGGGCTGCTGACAGGGCAGGACATCCTCAGCGCTTTGAAATCCGTTGAAAACTTGGCAAGTTACGATGGGCTACTTTTGCCCCAGATTGCTCTTAAGGATGGGGAGCGCTTTCTAGACGATCTGAGCTGGCAAGAGTTGCAGGCCCAAGTCGGGATCCCGGTGGTGCGGGTGGACGGCGGGCCGGCGGGCTTGCTGGAGGCGGTGCAAGGGCTAGGATCAAGAGCGAGTTTGAGTGGGATGCCCTGAGTCCATGGAGCGGTTGCGGCGAGGGTTGCTCCTGTTACTTTGGGTGGGGCTAGGGATCCTGGCCATCAGCGGCTTGGCGGCCTTTTATGTAGATCTGGCCTGGTTTGCCGAGCTGAACGCCCTGCCGGTGCTGTGGACGCGGGTGATGGCTCGCTGGGGGCTGGGCCTAGGCGCCTTTGTCTTTGCCCTGGCGGTGGTGGGATCCAACATCCGCGCCTGCTGGCGGGGCGCCAACACAGCCTGGGCCTGGGCCATTGCTCTGGGGTTGAGCGGCTGCTTGGCCTGGTCTCTTTCTCAGCACTGGTTCGCGCTGCTGCTCTGGCTGCACCAAGTGCCTGTGGGGGAGTCGGATCCGATTTTTAGGCGCGATCTGGGCTTTTTTCTTTTCGGCCTGCCCTTTTGGGAGACGCTGCAGCACTGGTGCTTCAACTTGGTGCTGCTCACTCTGATCACGACAGCGCTCATCTACCTGGTGGAGCTAGGGCTATCGGAGCAGCGGCTGACGCTGGCCCTTTCCCTGTTTGCCCAGCGGCACTTGCTGATCCTGGCGGGATCCCTGTTCTTAATTCGCGCCTGGGGCCACTGGCTGGAGCGCTATGAGCTGCTCTACTCCACCCGCAGCGTCGTCTTTGGCGCCGGTTTTACCGATGTCCACGCCACCCTGCCAGCCACCACTCTAATGAGCGGGGTGGCTTTCCTGACGGCCATTGGCTTCTGGGTTTTGGCCCGCCAAGGGATCCGCCTCCGCCTTCCCTTTTTCAAATCCTGGTGCCCTGCCTGGGCCAGTTCCCTGCTGGCACCGGCTCTGCTGTGGGGGGCCTACCTGGGGTTTGGGCTGCTGACCACCCGGCTTTACCCGCAACTGGTGCAAACCCTTTTGGTCACGCCCAACGAGCTAGAGCTGGAGCGCCCCTACATTGAGCACAACATCCGCTTTACCCGCGCCGGCTTTGGCCTGGCCGAGGTGGAGGTAAAGCCCTTTCCAGAAGAGGGATCCCTGACGCTGGCAACGCTGCAGCAAAATCAATCCACCCTGCGCAACGTGCGTCTTTGGGATACGGAGCCCCTCTTGGCCACCTATCGCCAACTGCAGGAGATCCGTCCCTACTACCAGTTTCCCTATGTGAATGTAGATCGCTACCGCATTGGCGGGGAACTGCGCCAGGTGATGCACGCTGCGCGGGAATTGGACTTTGCCCAGGTGCCGCCTACGGCCCAAACTTGGGTTAACCAGCGGTTTTTCTACACCCACGGCTATGGCCTCACCCTCAGCCCGGTGAACGTGGTTACCCCAGAGGGACTGCCGGACTTTTTTCTCTCGGATATCCCACCGCGGGTTTCTCCCCGCTACCCGGAGGTGGCGCAGGTGCTGGAAGTGGATCAGCCGGCTCTCTACTACGGCGAGCTGACCACTACCGACGTGTTTGTGGGAGCCGAGGCAAGGGAGCTGGACTATCCCGCTGCCGATCGCTATGTCTACAGCAGCTACCGCGGCACGGGCGGCGTGCCCATCCCCCACCT
>NZ_JANSJB010000132.1:3540-4691 GCF_047462355.1 Synechococcus sp. H55.9
GAGCTGGACTATCCCGCTGCCGATCGCTATGTCTACAGCAGCTACCGCGGCACGGGCGGCGTGCCCATCCCCCACCTCTGGCAGCGCTTTCTCTACGCCTGGCACTTCCGGGATCTGCGCATCCTTCTCAGCCGCGAGCTTTCCGCCAGCAGCCGCTTTCTCTATCGCCGCCAGATCCGGGAACGGGTGCGCCAGGTGATGCCCTTTTTGCTCTACGACCAGGATCCCTACTTGGTGATTCAAGGTGGCAAACTCTACTGGTTTTTCGATGCCTACACCACCAGCAGCCGCTACCCCTACTCCGAGCATCTGCCCGGCTTCCCCTTCAACTACATCCGCAACTCGGTCAAGGCGGTGCTGGACGCCTACAACGGCAGCATCGACTGGTACATCGCCGACCCTCGGGATCCCCTCATCCAAGCCTACGCCCGCATCTACCCCAGCCTGTTCCAGCCCCTAGAGGCCATGCCGGAGCCGCTGCGGCGGCACATCCGCTACCCCCAGGATCTCTTCCGCCTGCAGGTGCAGCAATTTGCCGCCTACCACATGACGGATCCCCGCCTCTTCTACAACCGGGAAGACCAGTGGCAGATCCCCAACCAATTCCGCAACCGGCGACGCCTTCCCATGCAGCCCCAGTACCTCATCCTCACCTTGCCGGAGGAGCCACAAAAGGGATCCCCAAACCGGCCCGAGTTTGTCTTGCTTTCCCCCTTCACCCCCCTCAACAAGCAGAACATGGTGGCTTGGATGGCCGCCCGCTGCGATGGGGAAAACTACGGCAAGCTGCTGGTGTATGAGTTTTCCAAGCAGCGCCTTATCTACGGGCCGGAACAGGTAGAGGCGCGGGTCAACCAGGATCCCGCCATTTCCGAGCAAATCGCCCTCTGGAACGAACACGGGTCGCGGGTGAACCTGGGCAACCTGCTGGTCATCCCCATTGAGACCTCGCTTCTCTACGTCCAGCCCCTCTACCTGGAGGCAGAACAGGGCCGCCTGCCCCAGCTCACCCGGGTCATCGCCGCCTACGAAGACCGGGTGGTGATGGAGCCAACCCTCAGCCAGGCCCTGGAAGCCCTCTTCTCCCCCACCGGCAGTCGCCGCTCCAACCGCTGAGGCTGGGGGATCCCTTCTCAGATTTCCCACAGCCA
>NZ_JANSJB010000133.1:0-4559 GCF_047462355.1 Synechococcus sp. H55.9
GCTGCACACCTATTTGAACTTTCAGGTTTATGAATGCTTAGAGCGGGTAGGTTTTGTTGTCTTCGCCAAGACATCCCCCGGTCGCCGCAGGGTCAAGAAGGGATTGATTGCCTGAATGTTGGCCTGGGGATAAGCTTGCTGAACCTGCCCAAAAGTTTGTTGCGAGATAGGGTGCCCGTCAGTCCAGAGGGGATGGCGCACGATCCGCACTTCCCGTCCTTTATTTCCCGTCCACACCGGCAGCGGAAAGTCCTGAGGCGCTCTCTGGAAGCCTAAGTTTTCCAGCAGCGGCGGCAGTGCTCGCTCCACCAGGCGCCGCCAAGGATTCTCCTGACCTTCCCCCCAAGGGGTTTGCAAATCGACCGGCGCCTCAGCATCTCGCAGGAGGCGAGCCATATCCAAGGCCAGCCGCCAGTCCAACAGCCCGTGGTAAACCAGGTTGTAATAATCGCGCAAGCAGTTGTTGCAAGACGTGTCGCAGCCCTCTTGGTGCTGCAGCCAACGGTCGGCTAAACTGTTGGGCCGAGACAAGTCCTCCTGTTCTAGCAGCTTCGAGAAAACTTCCGGCTGGGCAAGGTAGAGGCAATACCCTGCGCCGTTCTCCAGCCTATCAAACAGAAAAGCTCTTCCCACCACTCGACCGGCCTCTGCTGTGGTCTGAAAGCTGGCTTGCAACTCGTCAGGATCCACATCCAGAAAAGCACAGGCAGCCGCCCGCAACCAAAACGCAAAAGAATACAAAGCTGCTCGCCCTTCCAAAGTCCTTGGGTCGGCAAACACGCCAGTTGGCCAAGTCTGAAAGCCGACCAGCAGCACATCAGTGCGTCGCTTGGACAGCAAGGCAATTCGATAGGTAGGGCCGATCCCTTTGACTTGTTCCCCTTGGGCTTGCGAATAGGGATCGAGGCAGACATAGGCTCCCGCCTGCTTCTGGCCAAAAACTTCCGCCGCTTGCAGCCGGAAACCACCATCGCCGCCGCGATCGTTGACGATTAGAACGTTGCCGCTGCCACCCTGCAGGTGAGCGTTACCAGTCTTCGCTTCGCGCTCAAGCTCAGGCACGCCCAGGGTGGGCCGGCTAACGCGGGGTTGCCACTCAAATTGACCGTCGAAATCCCGCGGCTCCAAGTTGGTGAAAAAGCCTGTCGGCTCACGGGCATCGATACAGCGGAGGGTGGGTTGCCCGCATACAGGGCAAGTTTGATCCGCCGGCTTGAACGCAGGAGGAGAAGAAAGGGGCGGCTGAGGTTGGTAGTTCTCGATCATGGCTTGGCAGTTGCGACAAAATCCCAACCAGCGGTTGGGTTGGTCAAGGGGTGGCACCAAACCGGGACGCGATTGCACGCCTCTTTTGTGAGGCGCCAACTCCACCAGCCCGCAGGCGGTGTGTACCGCCCGATCTTTGACGATTTCTGAGCCGGGGGCAAATTGTGCGATCGCCGTATCCAAGTCACGATCGATGGTGCCTTGGCTAGCTGACCAGCGAGTGTAGAGCAATCGCACCCGCGTGGGAAAGCCAAACATGGGCAAGATGCCGGCATTGGCCAAACGCTCGCTGAGTTGAGTTTGTCTGTAGGCGTTGGAAGCGGCAATCTCGTTAATCTTATCGACCAACTCCTCGCGGATGTGGCGATGTAAGGCTTGTTGCTCGTCAACCGAGAGATGAGTTTGCTGGCAAAGTTGAGCAATCACGGTTCGAATCTCTTGGTCATGGCTAGCAATCCAGTTGCGAACCGATGGTTCCACCTTTGGCCAGTTTTCGGCTAGGCCAAATTCCCCGTGGATGCTGGTCACGTCTTCGAGATCCACTGCAGCGGATAGATCTTGTTGTGAGACTTCCTGAAAAGCTTGTCGCAAAACCTCTTTCGCGATGACGCGCTGGGCAATACTACGGCTGCGCAGATCGATGTAAGGGGGAGGTGGCGGATCGCCGGTAATAGCCTCAGGGCGCTGAAAGTAAAAATCGTCGTGGCTGCGGCCTCGGCAAAACGTAATCGCCAAGGAAACCCCGGCGCCGCGCCGCCCAGCCCGTCCCACCCGCTGCTGGTAGTTGAAACGCCGCGGCGGCATGTTCGCCATCATCACCGCCAACAGCCCGCCGATGTCTACCCCAGCTTCCATGGTGGTGGTCACGCTCAGCAAATCAATGCCCTGAGCCAGCGGTATTTCCCCTTCCAAAAATACGTCCTGAAACCAGCGCTGCCGTCTGAGGCGATCCTCTTTGTCCGTTTGGCCAGTTAATTCGGCAGCATTCATCCGAAACGGTTCGTTGTCAGGATCGGAGAGGTAGGCGTAGTAGTCCAAGTCGCGCGGCAAGCTGCTCGGCTGCAATCGGATGACCTGCGGGTCAGAGTGTCGGCTGGTGTTGTGGCCGCCGCTGCACTCCGGGCACCATCCCCCCGCGGCATGCAAGTAAAAGGCGCTGCACTGAGGACAGCGGTAGCCTTGAAGACCTTCGCGAGAGACAGGCACGAGGTAGAGGCAATCTGGATCCAAAACCAGTCCGTCCGAGCTACTGCTACCGATCTTGCGCAACTCCCCCTCAATCTGCGATTTCAGTCCTGGCTTGCCCTGCTCTTCTAACCTTTCCAGGTATCGAACCACACACCTCGGCAGTTCCCGATTAGAATCAACCCTGTAGTACTTGGAGAATCGATGCTGCTTGCGAACTCCCAGTTGGCGGATGACAGCACTCACAACTTCTTGCAGTTCCGGCGGGACTTGAGCCGTAACATAGCCCTGGCCAAAAGACTCAGTGTTTCTGACCGCATGGGCAAACAGCGCGAACATCATTTCATCGGCCAAGTAGGCATTGAGCTTGTCCAGGTGTTTTTCTTGCTCTGGAGTCGGGCGGTCGGCTCTTCGTGTTATTGGGTTGTTTTGCCAGTTGTAAAGCTCCGTCCAGTGATGCCGATCCTTGTTGATGGCATAGTAGAGGGCGCTAAAGGACATACCACCAGGGCATAGTCCCAACTGTAAGAGGCGGTCTGCCAGAGTGCGTCGAAGCTTGAGGAGTGGAACTTGCCCGGGGTAAGACTCGAGCATTGCTAGCCATTGTTGGCGTGCCTCAGGATCGGCCGGCGGCATGTCCTGCGCCCAAAACAATGCCTCGGTAGCAAGGGTAGGCTGCAGATTGGCAAAGCGATTGCGTGCCGCCCAATCCTCCGCCATCCGCTCAACGTCTTCCAGCAGCTTGGGATAGCCGCGCAACCGTTGCTGCCGTTGCTCTGGGGTAGGTAAAATGCTGCGCAGAAAAGCCCGCAGGTCTTGCCAGTACTCCCGCGCCAATCGCACCAGCAACAAGCGCACCATATCGCGGTAGTGATCCATTTCCATCCCAGCAGCCAATTTGGCGGCGTCCTGGCGGCTATCGGAAAAAATCACCAGCTTGCGGGATTGCGGCGTCGGCATTTCCCGCAACAAAGCGCCGGCAATCACCTGACAGGCTTTCTGAAATCCAGTGCGATGCACACGTAGCGGGGTGGGATAGGCTTCGCGGCGGGCGCGATCGGTATCGCAGCGCGGGCAACGGGTCGGCAAGGCAGGCTGGTTCTCGGCCTCTACTTGGTACACCCAGCCAGGAACCTCGCCTTCTTTAGGAGGTGTCTTCTCTTTGTTGAGTTCGCCCGTAGCGGGGTTGAGTTTGGCCTCGACCCACCGCCGCTTGACTTTTCCAGCGCTCCACTCCAGATCTTGCGGCTCGGTCGCCCAAGGTTCTGGGTCATGGGGGAGGGGCCAAAAAACGCGATAGTTCCCGGATTTTTGGGTGAGGCTTACTAAATCGGGAATGCCTTCTAGATCAGGTTGATCGGGAGTGAGGATAACCGACTTGCCAGACGAGTAAGCATAACCCCCTAGGAATACCTCCCCGCAAACTTCGCAGACGATCAAATCCAGAACCCGTGCCCCGCAGTCGCAACTGAGGCGGTGCTGGCTATGTAAGGCACCGATAGGCGGAGGGGGTTGGTTGTCCTCTTGAGGGCGTTGGGCAACGCTGCACTTGGGGCTGCTGCACGCCCACAGGCCTTGCAGGTTGTGAAAGAAGAGGTGGCCGCGCACGGGCTGGGGCGATCGCCCATCTTCTCGCTTCGCTACTGCCGTTGCCATCAACAGTCCCCGCAAGGCCTCAGAGACCAGACCGCCTGCAGGCACGGGTGCGCCTGGAAACAGTTGCTGGTCAACTTTTTGGATGGGGGTGGCGCGCACGCTGCCGCTAGCCTGCCGACAGGCCTCCCGCAGCGCATCTGCAACGTTGAGTCCCTCGAGGCACTCCCCCAAAGCCTGCTCTGGGGATCCCAAGCTGGGATCGCCGCCCAAAGCCCGCACCAGCCTCGTCAGGGCTTCTTTAGTGACTGGGAGAGGGCGCAGCGGCTGGAGGGGATCCGGCTGCACATCGCTGGCAAACTGAGCAAAAGCAGCTTGATGCTGACGCACTTGTGCTGGCGCTTTGGGAACCGGAGGAACTTGTTCCCCGGCAATCACCACAAAGCGATCGCGCCCAACAAACTCCCGGAGAAACTTGCGGCCTGCCTCGCCCTCTTCCAAGCTGGCACTGGTGG
>NZ_JANSJB010000134.1:0-4547 GCF_047462355.1 Synechococcus sp. H55.9
CCGGTGGGTTTGCTCTCCCATCTGCTCACAGTGACCGTGGTGCAAGGGATCCGAAAGGGCCGGCCTGGGGTTGTTGGCTCGGATCAAAGCGCAGAAGTGCCGCAAGAATCCTCTTAACTCTTGCCCAATGCCTCTGAGCACCTGGATCCTATCGGCAGCCTTCCCCAATTGGACTAACGGCGGGTGCGGGATCGAGTCAGCCTTCGGATGGCTTTCGCCGCGCGATAGGTGGCCCAGATCAGGTGAACGAACAGGGCCAGCACCACCATCGCCACTGCCGCCGCCCCAACGTTGCCCAGCCAGCCCCACTCCTCTAGCCCCGTCAGGGCCACCAAGGCCCAAGAGGCAGGGTGCAGCATTCCCCCCAAAAGAAGAATCTGGGAAAACAGGTGCCCGGCTGTGAAGCGGGATCCCAGCGTCACCAGGGCCAGCCCGCCGCCGATGTTGATCAGCCCCATATTGCCCAAAAAGGCGTAGCAGATGTGCCAGGCGTACTTTTGTTTGGGCACCTCTTGCCAGGAAAGGGGCTCGGCAGGGATCCCTGGCAAATCTTGCGGAGCGGGCAGCAGCGGCTGAACCTGGCCGAGGATCCAGCCGAGAGCGATGGCGGCGACCAGCATCGCCACTCCCGCCTTCACATTTAACTTGCCGGGGATGGTTAGCTCAGGGTGGGCCCACATCGCCGATCCTCCGCCCAATCTGTCCTAGCCTATCCTGTCTTTGCCCCCCATTGGCCAACGGCCTCAATCCGTGGGATAGAGCGGCGTGCCACAGCGCTTACAAAACTGGGCATCCTCATCGTGCTGGGAGAGGCCACAGCCTGGGCAGGCCCACTGCACCGAGGTGCTGCTTTTCACCAGTTGCTTGATCAGCTCTCCCACCTGCCAAGGGATCAGGGCAACACCGGTCAAGATCATCAGCACCGTCAACAGCCGGCCCAGCTCAGAGGTGGGGGTGAGATCCCCAAACCCCACCGTGGTCATGGTGACAACAGAAAAGTAGAAAGCATCCAAAAAGGTGGCAAAAGCGCCGGGATTGACCGGATGTTCCACCTGGTAGATGAGGCCAGAGTAGACAAAGACAATCGCAAAGAGAGTAAAAAGGATGCGCAACAAGATGCGGGTGTCAGCGGAGATTACCTGACCAAATAGGGTCTTGCCCTCCACCAGGCGCAGCAGCCGCAAGATGCGGAACCAGCGCAAGAGGCGGATAAAGCGAATATCCGTCAGCCCGGCAAAAAAAGGCAAAATCGCCAGCAAGTCAATCAGCGAATAGAGACTAAAGAGGTAGCGCAGCTTTTGCGGAGCCGCTGCCCAGCGCAGCAGATACTCCACCACAAACAGGCCGAGGATGAGGCGATCCAACCGCTCCAGCCCAAGGCGCACCTGGGGAGAAATGGGGTAGGTCTGTACCACAAAAAAGGCAGACGAACAAAGAACCAACCCCGCCACCAGCCAGTTCACCCAGCGGCTTTCAGGAGTGTCTTGATCCCCCCAATACCGCTGGAGGAGGCCAGCAGGGACAAGCTCGGCTTGAGGGGGGGCCTGGGAGGGTAGGGTGGTCACAAACGGGATCCAGCTGGGAGAGATCGAGAGAGTTTCCTTTCAGCGCCTATTGGGCGTACCTTGACTAGGGTAATGGAAACTGGTAAGTGGAGCGAACTTCGCTCCTGCAAACGTCTAGGCTTGAGTTGAGTATTGAATCGATGTTGCCTCCCATTGTCCTGGCTTCGCAATCTCCTGCCCGCCGCCAATTGTTAGAAGCTGCCCGGATCCCTTTTCGCGTTCAACCCAGCTATTTTGACGAAAGCCAAATCCAAAGCTCGGATCCGGTGGAGCTGGTGCAGAAGCTGGCCTCGGCCAAAGCCGAAGTGGTGGCGGCCCAACAACGGCAGCCCGTCCTGGTTATCGGGGCCGACTCGGTGCTCTACCTAGGTGGCGAGATCCTGGGCAAGCCGGCCAATGCTCTGGAAGCGGAACGGCGCCTGCGGCAAATGCGGGGCGAAGTGGGAGAGCTCTACACGGGCCATGCCTTGATTGATACGAGGCAGAGCCGCCGCCTCGTCCACTATGCGGTCACACGGGTGTTTTTTGCCAAGCCCAGCGACGAGGAGATCCGCGCCTACGTGGCCACCGGCGAGCCGCTCAATTGTGCTGGCTGCTTTGCCATCGACGGTCGGGGCAGCCTGTTCGTGGAGCGGATCGAGGGGTGTCCTGGCAACGTCATTGGGCTGAGTTTGCCCCTGCTGCGGCGCATGATCCAGGAGCTGGGCTATTCCCTCACCGAGGCCTGGAGTTAGCCGTCCAGGTGCTGCCGGAGCAGCTCGTTGGCCAACTTGGGATCCGCCCGCCCCTCGGTTTTTTTCATCAATTGCCCGACAAAGTAGCCGAAGAGCTTGGTTTTGCCCCCCCGATACTGCTCAAGTTGCTCGGGGTTTTCCGCCAGCACCTCGGCGATCATCTGCTCCAAGAGGCTGCCATCGGAGATTTGGGTCAGGCCCTTGGCCTCCACCAGGGCGCGGGCCGAACCGCCTTTTTCCAGCAGCTCCGGCAGGATCTCCTTGGCAATTTTGCTGGAAATGACGCCCTGCTCGATGAGGCCGATTAGCTCGGCCAGGGTTTCCGGCTTCAGGGCGATGTCCGGGTAGTCCAGCTTGTGGGTGTTGAGGTAGCTGGCGATGTCGCTCATCATCCAGTTGGCGGCTGCCTTCGGGTCGGCGCCAGCGGCAACCACGGCCTCAAAGTACTCGGCGGTGTTGCGTTCGTCGCTGAGGTAGCGGGAGTCGTACACCGAAAGTCCGTACACCTCTTGGTAGCGCCGCCGCTTCACGCCGGGCAATTCCGGCAGCTCCGCCTGCCAGCGGGCTTTTTGCGCTTCGGTGACGCGGATGGGCGGCAGATCCGGCTCAGGAAAATAGCGGTAGTCGCTGGATCCCTCTTTCTTGCGCATGCTGATGGTGCGCTGGCTGTTTTCTTCCCAGAGGCGGGTTTCCTGCACGATGGGCTTGCCTGCTTCCACGGCTTTGACTTGGCGGTTGAACTCGTACTCGATGGCCCGCTGGATGGCGTTGAAGGAGTTCATGTTTTTGATTTCCACCTTCGTGCCGAAGGTCTGGCTCCCCAGCGGGCGCACCGAGATGTTGACGTCGCAGCGCAGGGATCCCTCCTGCAGGTTGCCGTCGCACAGCCCGGCGTAGCGCAGGATGCGGCGCAGCTCCTGCACATACTCGGCTGCTTCTTCCCCGGTGCGGATATCCGGCTCGCTGACGATCTCGATGAGGGGAACTCCCGCCCGGTTGAAATCCACCAGGGAATAGCTGGATCCTGAGAGCCGATCGCTGCCAGCGTGCACCAATTTGCCCGCGTCTTCTTCCATGTGCAGACGGGTGATGCCGATGCGCTTGCTGCGGCCATCGCTGAGCTGGATCTCGACCCAGCCCTGGGTGGCAATGGGCAGGTCGTACTGGGAAATTTGGTAGTTTTTGGGCAGGTCGGGGTAGAAGTACTGCTTGCGGTCGAACTTGCTGTAGGGGGCGATGGTGCAATTGAGGGCCAAGCCGGCCTTGACCGCGTATTCCAGCACCTTCTCGTTGAGTACCGGCAGCGTGCCGGGCAGGCCCATGCAGATGGGATCAATTTGGGTGTTGGGGGGAGCGCCAAAGGCCGTCGCGCTGCTGGAGAAGATCTTGGAGCGGGTGCTGAGCTGGCAGTGCACCTCCAACCCAATCACAGCTTCGTATTCCACTTTGGCAGGGGCAGCAACCGTCATAGCTTCGGAAAGAGAATGCTGTTTCCCCATTCTAGTGGGATGTCGCCGGTTTCCCTCTCAAACGGTGGGACGGATCTCGAAGGTGGAGAGGCCCTTGGGCAGCTCGCAACGCTGTTCAACGGCCTCCACCTGCGAGCCGGGGCTGCCTTGCTGGCACCAGCGCAGCATTGCCTCCACCGCCGCCGGGGATCCCTCAAAAACGGCCTCCACGCGCCCATCCCGCAAGTTGCGCACCCAGCCGCCAACACCGGCGTTGCGGGCCATCGCTTCGGTGTAGGCGCGAAACCCCACCCCCTGCACTCGCCCGCGTACCCAAACGTGAACGCGAACCCTGTCGCTCATGTTGATGCCGATCCCTCTGAGGTACTGCCAGGTTCTGGGGCCGAGGTCGGCTCGGCTGGCTGGGCGGCAGCCTTCTCCGCCTTCTGCTCCAGGCGCTGCCAAAGAAAGTTAATGAGGGCAACCAACGTCAGGATCCCCAAGGAGATCCCGCCGGCGTACCCAATGGCTTGCCACAGCACAGAGGACATGAGCTTAACCTCACGAATGCCGGTGCGGAGGAACCCAACCTTTCTGCACCTTAGCAGAGGTCTTGGCCGACCAGGCGACCTATGGGCACGTTTGACAAACCCTCTGGAAAACCGTTCCGGCACAGAGATTTGACGGCAGGGGCAAAAGACTGGGTTGGCCTGAAATACGTGTGCCTCCAGAAAGAAATTCTTAAAAAGCCTTCGCCAGCCGCAAAACCGCATTTAAGATTCGTGACTAGGGTTGGATGC
>NZ_JANSJB010000135.1:0-4530 GCF_047462355.1 Synechococcus sp. H55.9
GAGGCAAAACGCAAAGGAAAACCCCTTTTCCAACTGCCCATGCAAGACGGAGTCCCCTTTCTGGCTCGGAATTTTAATCAAAACACCAGCTCAACTTCTGCCAAGGCAGCTTCCGGCCCCACCAGGGCAATGGCCGGGTTGGTCAGATAGGTTTTCGCAGCTTGATGGAGCTGCTCTGGGGTGAGCTGCCTGACCTCTTGCAAGTACTGCTGGTCGAACTCCATGCCCAAGCCCAAAATCTCGTACCAGCCGGCCAGTTGCGCCACTTGGGCATTGGTTTGTTTGCTGAGGGCGTATTGGCCCAATAGCTTGCGCTGGGCCATTTCTATCTCTTCTGGGGGGAGCGGATTGGCCTGCAGACGGTGGATTTCTGCCTGCAGGCGCTCCAGGGCTACCTGGGTGTTCTCCGCCGCAGTGCCCATATAAACCCCAAAAGGAGCGGGATCCCGACGGGTGGCAAAAAAAGCCGAGACCTCATAGGCCAGGCCGCAGCGCTCCCGCAGCTCCACAAACAGGCGGCTGGACAGACCGCTGCCCAGGTAGGTGGCCAGCAATTTCAGGGCTGGATAATCCGCAGAAGCCGCAGGGGATCCGCGAAAGCCGATCAAGAGGGTCGTCTGCTGGGTGGGCTGGGGCAGCTTCAGCAGTTGCGGCTCCCTCAGAGGGGGTAGGGGAAGATCCAGGTCTTTTGGAGAGGGGCCGGGAACAACCCAGTCTCCCAAAGCAGCTTCCACTTGGGCAGCCATCTGCTCCGGCGGCTCTGGGCCGATCACCACCATCACCATTCCATCGGGACGACAGTGGGCCGCATGATAGGCTACCAAATCCTCGCGGGTCAGGGATCCCACCGTCTCCAGCCGTCCCAGCCCCGGTAGGGCGTAGGGGTGATCCCCGTAGAGGGCTTGCCGCACCCGATCAAAAGCCAAGCTGAAGGGCCGTTCCTGTTGGGCGCGAATGGCCTGCAGCATCAAATCCCGCTCCCGCGCCACCTCCGCCTCGGGAAAGCTGGGATCCCGCAGGAGCTCCGCCAGCAACCCCAGCAGCTCAGGAAAATCCGCAGCCACACAGCGCAGGCTGACCTCGAAACAGTCGGCAGAGCTGTCCACCCCCAGCGAGGCTCCCAGCGATTCCACCCAAGCGGCAATGGCCTGAGAGTTGTGCCGATGTGTCCCTTTGGTGAGGACAGCCGCCGTCAAGTGGCTCACCCCCGCCTGCTGCGGTCGCTCTGACCGGCTGCCGCCGCGGAAAAAGCAGTGGGCCGCCAAGATCTCCACCGTTGGGTTCTGGCCCAGCAACAGCGTGAGGCCATTGGCCAAAAGGACGCGCTGTAGACGGCCACGTTGGGTGGCAAACAGGGTAGCGTTCATGCAGGCAAGGGATCCCCGTCCAAAATCCGAAAATCAAGGGTCTGGGGCGTCGAGGTAGCGCTCAACGACAAGCCAGTTGCAGCTCCGAGACTGCCGCCGGATCCAGAGCAGTTGGCTTGAGAAGGGTGACCACATGAGCTTCCGGAGACAAGTATTGCTGGGCCAGTTCCCGGAGCTG
Source organism: Synechococcus sp. H55.9 (assembly GCF_047462355.1). Classification (NCBI taxonomy): domain Bacteria; kingdom Bacillati; phylum Cyanobacteriota; class Cyanophyceae; order Synechococcales; family Synechococcaceae; genus Synechococcus; species Synechococcus sp. H55.9. The sequence goes on from NZ_JANSJB010000135.1 coordinate 1,546, forward strand.
AGCCGGGGTAAAAGATTGCAACAACTCCAGGTACTCTTGAATGCGTTGCACCCCACTCAGCGTCTCGTAGTAGCCATAGATACTCGCCAGTTGACTGGGAGACTCGGCGGAGAACAAGAACTCATGGGTGAGCATACGTCGGGTGCGATCCAACTCCGCTTGGCCGATGCCATCCTGCTGTAACTTTTCAATCTCGTGCAGGATGGTCGCCTCCACCCGCGCCACATCCTCCGGCTCCAGTTGGGCACTGATACAAAAAAGCCCTCCCTCCTTCAGCACCAGCGAAGAACAGCCAATGGCCCTCACCCAGCCCCGCTGTTCCCGCAGCAGATGAACCAGCCGCGAAGTACGGCCATCTCCCAGCACAGAAGCCAACATCTCCAAGCCACAGGCCTCTTGCCAATCGTCAATGCCGACGGTGGGCCAGGCCAATTTCAGGCGGGCTTGCTCCAAGCGGACATGGGTGCTCTCCCGGCGCAGGATCCCTTGGGGACGAGGCTGCGGCGGCATGGGGGGGCTGACCGCTGCCGGCCCGGCGGCAGAGCCACCAAACTGCTCCTCCACCAGAGCCAGCGCCTTTTCAGGTTCGAGGCCACCCGTCACCACCACCGTCATGGATTCAGGCCGATACCAGCCGCGGTGGTAGGCGCGCAGCAGCTCAGGGGTCAGTTGCATCAGGCTTTCTGGCGTGCCCAACACCGGTCGTGCATAAGGGTGCTCCCCGTAGGCGGTCTCCATCAGAAGCTGATAGGCGGTGTAGTCGGGGTTGTCGGCGGCGCGGCGAATTTCCTCCAGGACCACCTGCCGCTCCCGCTCAAACTCCTGCTCCGGGATCCCGGCCCGCAAAACCACCTCTGCCAGGTAAGGCAAGGTATCGGCCAGGTCGGCAGCGGCCACCGTAATGTAGTAGTGGGTGTAGTCTTGGCTGGTGGCCGCATTGGTAACTCCCCCCCGTCCTTCAACGGCCCAGTCCAACTCACCGGGGGCCAAACGCTCGCTGCCCTTAAACACCATGTGTTCCAGAAAATGGGAGATGCCCAGGCACTCCGGCAGCTCATGGCGTGCACCTGCCCGTACCCAGACATCAACAGTAACAGAATCGGCAATCGGGATGGGATGAAGGATGACGCCTAGCCCATTGCTCAGTCGGTGGGTGTAGGCGGGCAAAAGACGAGGAGCGCGATTCAAAATTCTTAACTAATAGAGAACACTCTTAATTATAGAGGGAAAAGGTCGCCGCGAAATAGCATTTGAGACTACTTTTCTTGGCATTTAAGGCTCGTTGTGCAGATCTGGGGATCCCTGCCAAGAGAGACTGGGGGATCCCTCGCCGGCCAGATTGTCCTCCACCTGAAATCCAGGGGGCCACTCTTGGCTGTCTCGCACCCGTTGCACCACCTCTTGGGGCAGCAGAACCCCCAACTGCCGGGCAGCCATGGCCACCACATCGCCCCGATCGATCAAGCCGGCAATGGCACCGCTGGGCGTGAAGACCAAAATGCGGCGCGGTTCTGCCTGGCGCATCATCTGAATCACCTGGGGGATGGGGGTCTCCTCTCGTACCCCCTGCAGTTGCTCCATCGGCTTGAGAATGGCCTTGAGGGTGAGGCGATCCCACTGGCTGCGCTCGATGTCGTTGAGCAGTTCTGGCCTGACCAACCCGCGGTAGCGGCCGTCTTCCTCGGCGAAATAAATCTCTGCTGGCTGAGCTGGGGCTTCCGGCTTGAGGGAAGAGGGCACCAGGTAGCGATCCACAAACTCCCGCAGGCTCATGTTGGCATCCAACACCCGAAACTGGCGGGTCATCACATCGGCAGCCTTCAGGCGGGCCAACACCTGCTGGAGCTGGGCATACTGGCTGTAGCGGCGGGCGGTGTTCAAAATAAACAGTCCGATCAGTCCCAGCCAGAGGCCATTCAGGCTGCCAGCAAAGACCGCCAACAACCCTAGCCCCAACAGGCCAAAGCCGACAAATTGTCCGGCCCGAGCCGCCCAGATCATGCCCTGTTGGCGATCCCCTGTCCAACCCCAGATGGCCGCCTTGAGCATTTGCCCTCCATCCAGAGGCAGTCCCGGCAGCAGATTAAACAGGGCAATCGTCAAGTTGATGGCAGCCAAGTTGGTGAGGGTTGAGGCCAGCATCGACTCCGGCACAGCCCAAGCCCGGGCCAGGCTGAAGATGAGGAACAGGCCCAGGCTGAGGAGGGGACCTGCCACCGCCACGCAAAAAGCGCCGAGGGGACGGGGGACTTCCCGCTCAATCGCTGCCATGCCCCCAAAAATAAACAGGGTAATGGAGTTAACCCTTACTCCGTAGGCGCGGGCCACCAGGCTGTGGGCCAGCTCATGGGCCAGCAAGGAGAGAAACAGCCCCAGCGCCGTCACCACGCCGTAGGAGAGCACCAGCAACAGAGCCGCCGGAAACCAGGTGTAGTCGATGAAAAAGGGGATCCCCCACAAGCTACCGATGCGCAGGCGACTGGTCATGGCCTTCAACTCCCTACACAGCTTTTTGCCCAGGAGGGCGCAGTTTTAAGACGGCAGGCAACCCTTCTGTCTGGGGATCCCTTCCTTTCCACTCTAGCCCTTTCCAGGCCTTGGTAACGGATCCTCCCACCTTGGGGGAGCTGGGGAAGACAGCCAGAGCACACGACACCCCCTGCCCCTTGACGATTGTGATAGCCTAGTTGGGCATTTGGATGGCCGGCGGGTCGGGCAACTCCTCTGGGACGGCCCTGGCCGGCAAGGAAAATCAAAACAAAAAGCCAGTTTCGTCGGGCTCCACGGGCAGCTTTGCAGGAGGGGTGTGGCTATGGTGTCGATTTCGTCCCGCTCAAGCGAACAGAGCAAAGCGGTGCCCTTGCTACAAGGGCAAGCGCTAGATGCTGGGGGCGAGTTCCCAGCAACCGCTCCGACGGCCGCTCCAGTGTTCTACCGCACCTACAGTCGGCGGCGCCCGGATGGCAGCCGCGAGACTTGGAGCGA
>NZ_JANSJB010000136.1:0-4505 GCF_047462355.1 Synechococcus sp. H55.9
TCCTAGCTTGGTTATGGGAGTTAAGTTCTGCCACCAGCTCCTATCTGCCTCTGCAATTCGCGCGGCTGCAATGGTTACATCAACTCCCTTGAGGGGGGTGCCGGGCTGCTCGGCCAGGTATCTCAGCGCAGCCAAGATAGTTTCCCTAGAAGCCTCCGTCAAATTTACCTTCGGAACCATTTCTCTAGTGAGAACTTGGGCCTGCTCCACCTGCTCCGGGGCTGGGTCAACAATAATACACCACAGCCTCTCCAACCCGGCTTCTTGAGCAACTGCATAGACAAAATGGTTGCCAATGGCCTTGTACTGGTAGTCGCTAGCCTCAACCACTAGCAGCGGCACCCAGTTGCGCCCTCCTGTTGCCCTTAACTGAGCAGCTGCTGCAGTAACCAGGAAAGAGGGAGCGGAAAACCCCTCGGCAGGCGTAATGCTCTCGAGGGGTAGGTTGACCAGCTTGCCGAGATCGGAAAACTCACTCATCGATAAAGTACTCGCCGGCGAGACTTTGGTAGTATTCTAAGATCCTTTTGTCCCTAAAAACAGCAGGAATTCGAGCGAAAGTGGCAGAAGATATCACTGCATATTCAGGTATCTTAAAAATGCTTTTGTCTTCATTGCCCTTCTTAAAACGCGGCCAAAAATACGAAACTAAACATACATCCTGGCTGATAAACTTTCCTATTTCTTCATTTGCTAGTTCAATAGTATGTTGACTTCCCGAAGAGACTCCATTAAAAAAGATAGGCAAAGCGATAGGGCCTCCGTCGTGTCGTGATTTAACAGTCTCTGGAATGAATTTGGTAATTACTCTAACAGCATTATTTAAAGAAGACAGATCGCCAGGTCGGGTAGGTATCAAAATAACGTCGGCAGCAAAAAGTCCACTTTGGCTGAAGTAAAGCCACTGAGTTGGGCAGTCGATTAGGATGTAGTCATACTCATGACGAAGGAGGGCAAGCAGATCCCGAAGGCGCCTGGTTCCTTTCTGGATATAGGCTGCATTTTCGCTGTCGGTCAGTTTCTCCAGCTCAGGGTCTCTTGGAATGAGGTCAAAGAAAGAAAAGATTTTTTGCTTAGCCTGGATCCTATATGGCTTAACAATAGCGTGGACGTCTATCCTGGGATCCTTTAAACACTGCGTTAGTGTAACTTCTCCAGGAGTAGCTCCCAAGCTTCTTGTCAAATCTCCTTTGGAATCAAATCCCAAGCTTCTTGTCAAATCTCCTTGGGAGTCAAAGTCAACAGCTAAGACTTTTTTCCCTTTATATGCTAATGCTCCTGCAAGGTTAATAACCGTTGTTGTTTTGCCCACACCGCCTTTATTGTTGTACACACATATGGTCAAAGCGCGCTCGTAGTTTTCTATCTTGTTTCGTAAATCATGCACGATGTTCTCAATGTTATCCAGGTTGATAGCAAGGTTTGCTGTAACAGGGTGAACAACCTTCCCGTGTCTCCTCCAGAGCTGGATGTAATTTGCATTGGTAATTATTCCCCACCTTGCTGATTTGCAATGCTCTCCAAGCAAGTACCTTTTTATTTGATCTACTGCATCTCTACAGGCAGCGGATCCCTCACTAAGATTGACTGTCCTGGACTTAACTTCCAAGAGAAGGTATGGGTTTTTCCTAGAGTTGAAGAAGATGTCTGTATGTTGTGTGTTTTTTCTAGCCGCAAAGTCTACTTCTCCGCACCCTGTTTCAAACTCAGGCCTAATCTCCAGGTCTCCAAAGCCTAGCTCATGGAGCAAGGGGATAGCGAAATGTTGGACAATGACTTGCTCCTTGCCCTCGGTGGGGGATATCCTCTCAAGCTTCTCTCGGAGGGGGATAGCACTGGTCATAGACTGAAGGGATCCCAATTTGCCCCTCAGCCTAGCAGTTGCTTGGCTCGCTCTGCCAGCGCCTGGGCCGTTAGGCCGTTGTAGTCCATGAGTTCGGCAGGGGTGGCGGTGGTTTCGCCGCGTTTCCAGGCAAAAATATCGCGCGGGCCGGTGTAGCGCAACAACAGGGGCTCCAACATCAGGCTGGATCCGCCAGTCACGCCGATAAGGGCTGCGCCGGCAAACCAAGCGGCAAACTCCTGGTCAGACATGAACTCCCCATCGGGTTGGGCACAGGTGGACCAGGCTATATCGCTGGGGCGGTAGAGACGGCGAGGGCTGACCACGGAGACAATTTTGCTGCCGATCCCCTGGGCCTGGAGCTGGTCAGCCGCCGCAAAGACTGGCAGAAGGATCATATCTCCCACCACGGCAAAGACCACAGTGCGGGATCCAGGCAGTTCCTGCAGCACAGTGCAGCCCTGCTCCACGGCTTGGCGCGCTTGTTCCAGGGTGGTGCGGATGGGCAGGGGGGTTTTGCTGGCAAAGATCGGGATCCCTTTGTTGAAGGTCGACAAGGCCCACTCGTAGGCGGCTTGGGCACAGTTGGCGTCGGGGGGAAAGAGGGGGAAGATGTTGCCGTTGCGCATCATAGCCGCCAGGTAGGCCTCGATTTCCGGGCGTTGGTGGGTCCAGCCGTTGCGTCCCTGTTCCAATGCTCCAGCTGTGAAGAGGGCAATAGCGGCAGGGGTGGGGCGGCGCAGCTCGGCCATCGCCTGGGTTACCGTCTGCCAGATGGGCAGGCCGTTGACGGCAAAGGATTCATAGGAGCACCAGAGGGAGCGCCCGCCAAAGAGCGCCAGGCCCCCTGTCAAGCCGGCGCAGGCATCTTCACTGAGGGGTTCGTAGACCTGCCCTTGGGGCTGTTGGTTGTAGAGGGGATCCGCCGTGGGGTGGATCACTTTGAGACCTTGGTTGACGTTGGCGATGCCGGAAGCCTCGTTACCATCGGCATTGGCCACCAGAAAGTCGGGATCTTTCTGCCCCACCTGCACCACCAGGGTGCCGATGGCCGTGGTGGAGACTTGCTTATCGCCGAGGGGGAACTCAGTTAAGTTGAGGGATCCCAGCGGCGGCAGAGGGCGGACAGACTCAGTGACCACCACCTTGGCTGCCGGCCCCCCAGCAGCCCGTTCACAGTTTTGGCGCACCAGGGCCCAAGCGGCTGGGTGCAGGGCCCGCGCTTGCAGAGCGGCCACGATGTCGGGGTTATCCAAGGTGTGGTGGGCGTAGAGGTTGTGGGATTTGGATCCCTTGGCGTGCACGCCCGCCCCTTTCAGTTGCTTGAGGATGAAAACCGTCAGGTGGCCGCTTAGAGCTGACTGAATGGCCCGCTCCATCTCGGTCAGTACCCTCTGGGCAAAGGCCAAGCGGGCTTTCAGAGAAAATTGGGTGCTATCGACGTAAGGGCCAGGCTGCTGGGCATCGTCGAAGTCTTTGGCATCCACCAGCACCACTTCCTCAAAGCCGTTGCCCCGCCAGTACTCAACCATCTGGGCGTTGGCGAGGGTGGAGATCATGCTGTGGTGCTCTTGGCTGTAGCCGTTCCAGACCAGCACCGGTAGGAAGTTGGTGCGCTGCGGGAAGGCGGTGTGAAAGTGGATCATGGAGCTCATCACGTAGGGCTCCCCCAGGCCCCCATCGCCGATGGTGACCGGGAAGAGGCGATCCGGGTAGAGCAGGGCGCCGGCCATGGCAAAGTGCTGCCCTTGCCCCAGTGGCCCTGCCGGCGCCAGCAAGCCGGGGATGTAGCCAGAAAGGTGGCCCAACAGCCCTTCCCGTTCCCGGAAGCGGGCCCGCAAGTCAGAGACCGTGTGGATGCCCATCTCGGCCAGGGATCCATCCAAGAACATGGCGGCGTAGAAGCCGGGGGCGTGGTGGCCCACTTCGGTGGGGATGTTCTTTTGGCCCAGGTACACCAAAGCGGCATAGGCTTCCGCCTGGCTGGCAAAGCCGCCTGGGTGGCCCGAGGCTTTGCTGGCGGTCATCTGCAGGGTGAGGTAGCGCAGCGCATCGGCATAGAGCAAGGTCTGGTAGGCGGCCATGCGACTGCCGGGATCCCGCAGCTTGCCTGTGGCAGCATCCACTGCAGGTTCCTGGCCCAGGCGATCGAATTCCGGCCAGGGATCCCCAAAGTATTGGATCCCTTCGCAAAAGGCGGGAACTTGGGCAGTTGCCTCCTGAGCCAGCGTCATGGTCAAGCCTCACTCTTTGTCGGGTTACTCCTCACTTTAAACCTGATAAGGCCTTTTGGATGTTGTAAACTACCCGCACTCATGCTGACGTATAGAGTACGGGCTTTTGGTAGCCCTGCAGTTGACAAGCCAACCACGGGCCTCTGGGCTGGTTTACGGCAGCCCCCAAAAGCGCAATCACAAAGGACTCCGTCCCGCTGACGCCAGTGGAGATGCAGTGGTTCACCCACGCTTGAAAGCGCCTCTCCCTGCCAGACAGGCGTTGCAGCAGCTCCCGGCACCTGCGCCGTGAACTGCGTGTGCCCTGACTGGCTTTGTGTTGAAGAGCAGCCCTCAACCGGGAGTGGTGGTCTCTTACAGGACGTTATGGTATTGAGTTCAATGAACTACCCCACCGCGTAGGCGGGTGGGGTTTCCTCACCCGCTTG
>NZ_JANSJB010000137.1:0-4489 GCF_047462355.1 Synechococcus sp. H55.9
AATACATCCAGAATCAGTCAGAGGGTGCTATCCATCCCCACCGTATAGACGGTGGGGAATTCCGCACCTTACGTTAAACGTAGCCGTGCTCGGCCAGAAACTCCAGAGAAATGCCGCTCTCCGGCGGAGCCAGGCCCAACAATTTTTCCACATACTTGCCCAGCATGTCCGCCTCCACGTTCACCGGATCCCCCACCTGCAGCAGGGAGAGGTTGGTCTCGCGGTAGGTCTGCGGGATCACCGCCACCTTAAACCAGCAGCCCCCCTGGCGCGCCTCGGCAATGGTCAGGCTCACGCCGTTCACCGCCACGCTGCCTTTGGGCACGATGTAGCGCCCAATCTCCGCAGGAACTTTGAAGCTCAGCTCCCAGGCGTTGCCACTGGCGACCTGATCCCACAGTTGTCCCACTCCATCGATATGGCCGCTGACGAAATGTCCCCCCAGCTTGTCTCCCACGCGCAGGGAAGGTTCGAGGTTAACCGTGCGCGGGCGGGATCCCTGGCCCCAAACCGAGCGGCGCAGCGTTTCCGGCGAGACATCGGCCAAAAAGCCATCGGGCAGAATCTCCACCACCGTCAGGCAGAGGCCGTCTACCGCCACGCTATCGCCGTAGGCCAACTGCGGCTGTAGCTCTGGGCAGGTAACCCGTAGCTGTGAAGAACTGATCAACTGGGCTGTGCCGAGACTGCGCACCAAACCTGTGAACATGACTCTGCCCTCCTTAAGCTTTGCCAGCTGCTTTTTTGGCTTTTTGTTTTTCTCGCTCTTTGGCTCGTTTTTCAGCAGCTTTGGCTGCTTTTTCAGCAGCAATCCGCTCTTGTCGAGCTCTCTCTTTCTCTTCGGCAATCTTCTCCAAGTAGTAGTGGTAATCGCCCTGGTAGGCTACCAACTCGCCGTTGCGGATCTCGACAATTTTATTGGCCACTTTTGAGATAAAGTAGCGATCATGAGAGACCAGAATTGCCGTGCCGTCGTAATGCTGTAGAGCCTCTTCCAACATCTCCTTGGCTGGAATATCCAGGTGGTTGGTGGGCTCATCCAGGATCAACACATTGGCCGGTTGCAGCAGCATTTTTGCCAGGGCCAAGCGGGCTTTTTCTCCCCCACTCAAAGCTGCTACTTTCTTAAAAACAGCGTCGCCGCTGAAGAGAAAGCGCCCCAGCAGCGTGCGCACTTCCTCATTGTTCCAGTCGGGGACTTCGTCATGAATTGTATCGATCACGGTTTTGTTCAGATCCAAAGCCTCTGCCTGATTTTGCTCAAAGTAGGCAGGAATAACATTGTGGGGCCCCAATTTTGCGGATCCCTCGGTCGGCTGCTCCAGGCCGGTGATAAGGCGGAGCAGCGTCGATTTTCCCGCCCCATTGGGTCCTAAAAAGGCGACGCGATCCCCGCGTTCGATCAGCAGTTCTGCGCCCAAAAATAGAATTTTGTCGCCATAAATGTGGGTTAGGTTTTCGATCTTCACCACCTCGCGGCCACTGCGGGGGGCAGGAGGGAAGCGAAACCTAAGGGTGCGCACATCGCCAACCGGCGCTTCCACGCGCGCGATTTTTTCTAGTTGTTTTTCGCGGCTCTTGGCCTGGGTGCTGCGGGTGGCGCTGGCCCGAAAGCGATCGATGAAGGCCTGTTGCTTTTCGATCTCTTTTTGTTGTCGCTCGTAAGCCGACTGTTGCGCTTCTCGTTGCTCAGCTTTTTGTGCCAGATATTGAGAATAATTGCCTAGGTAGGTTCTGGAAACACCTCGCTCTGTCTCCACAATTTGGGTACAAAGTCGATCCAAAAACTCGCGGTCGTGGGAGACGATCACCATAGGGATCGTCAAGCTCTTGAGGTAGTTTTCCAGCCACTCGATGGTCTCCAAATCCAGGTGGTTGGTGGGCTCGTCCAGCAACAGCAAATCCGGCTCCTGTAGCAGAATCTTGCCCAAGGCGATGCGCATCTGCCAGCCGCCGCTGAAGGCGCTCACCAGGCGATCCCCATCCTGCGGCTCAAATCCCATTTCCGGCAAGATTTTGTCGATGCGGGCCGCCAGTTCATAGCCGTGTAGGCTCTCAAATTGCCGCTGCAGGCGATCCAGACGGCGCAGAAGGGACTCTAAGGTGTCGGGATCCGCCTGTTCCATCTGCCCGGTGACCTGGGCCATCTCCGACTGGATGCGGCTTTCTTCCCGAAAGACCGTCCACAGCTCCTCTCGCACCGTTCGGGCGGGATCCACCTCAAACTCCTGGCTGAGATAGACGATGCGCAGGTTGGCAGGGCGGATCACCTCGCCGCTGGTCGGGTCTTCTTGCCCACAAATGATCTTGAGCTGGGTGGTTTTGCCAGCCCCATTCACGCCCACCAAGCCGATGCGATCCCCGGGCTTGACCTCCCAGGTCACGTCCTTGAGCACCTCGCCGGTGGGGTAGATCTTGCTGATGTGTTCCAGTCGTAGCATGGCGTTCCTCGGTTCTGGGGGCCGACGGGGGAAATGTGGCGTTTTCTTTACATGCCTCACTCATCTTAGGCAGTCTTGGGATCCGCGTCCACGGGCCCTGGGCGGTTCCCGCTTCGTTTTTTCATCTTTTCATCTCGTCTTCTCCACTCGATGGTCGTTTTGCCGGTACCTGCTGAGGCCTTTAACATTTTCGATACTTAATTCGGAGCTTAAACTGTCCTTAACCACTAATAGAAAAAACTGAGCTAGTTTATAACTAAGTTTAGGGTAGCCCAAGATGGCCAGCACTATTGTTAGAAAGAGGGATCGGCTAATATTACGCTCGCAGAATGACTGGTTTTCGCTTTTTATACTTATATTTGTTGCATCTGCTTTCCTCTCATTTGCCACTCTTCAGGCTGCTAGTGTAGATAGCCTAGAGATATCTTGTGTAAAGAGGGGATTTAGGATGGCGGATTGTCAATTTACAACCATCCCCAAGCTTAGGATTTTTCCTCCTTCTAACAAAATCTACTCGGAAATTACAGGAGCTGAACATCAAACCGAAGTTGAAGAGTTTATAGATGATGAGGGAGATAAGTCTTATACTTATAGCTACTACCTAATTCTGTTCACAAGTGGAAGGATTTTGGATAGAGTGGAGGTCGATAGCAATAATCGCGCCCAATGGGCCAGTGAGCAAATCAATCAGTTCTTAGGCGAAGGCCAGGGAAGTTTAAACGTTGTCCACCATGATCTTCCGTCAAAATCTATGGATGCATTCTCTGCAGCCATTATCTTTTCATCCATTAGTCTAATTCCTCTTTTTATGTTATTTTTAATAATAAACTATGAGTCTGTTGATATTAATGGTCAGCTTAGAAAAGTTATAGTTACCCAGATTAATTTGCTGTCTAATAGAAAAACTTTTGTTGACTTCGAGGATGTCAAAAGTATTAGCCTCATAGAAAAAGTCGATAGTGATGGGTATAAGCTCTACGAGCTCAAACTTCAAACTAGAACGGCGGGTGAGATCACGTTGTTTACATCCTACATAGAAGAGAAAGCTGAGACTTTAGGAAGAGAAATTGCCACCCTGACGATGCGCCGCATTGACAGAAAAGCTCTTCCCGAACCGGAGAGGGGAGCCGCTGACTAAACGCCGTAGGAGCGTGCTTGCAAAAAAGTTTGGGACAGGAAGTTTAGCTCTTGCAAAATCCCCGAAAATGTTAAGAGAGCCCTAGGGAAGCAAAGACGCGATTTAGGGTTAAGGTATCTTTGATTTGCGTTTAAGCTTGTTGACGTGTTCTTCTTGGATTGTTAGACCCGAGGCAGTTTTTAACAATGTCGGGGTTCTTTGTATGAGGGTTGCGCCTGGATATGTTGCTCTGACTTTTCTAGCACTAGCGGTGGGGGTTCTCCTGTGCAAGCTCAGGTTCTTATTCGTGAGCTCCAGCGTTATACCGGGGTTTTGGTTGCCGGTCGGATCACGAGCGTTTTCGGCAACAAGTTTATTTTGGACGATGGAACGGGCCAACTGCTTGTTGACGCCGGCCCAAGCTGGTACCGCCAGATCCAACTGGTGCCCGGCGAGCGGGTTACGGTGCTGGGGAAGTACGACGATGAAGACTTCGACGCTTACCGGATCACCCGCGAGAACGGTGAGGTCATCGAGATTCGTCCGGCAAGCGGCCCACCACCCTGGGCGGGAGGTTCCCGCGATCCCAGATAGGGCTCCAGGTTTTAAACCTTTTCCAATGCTTGCTTGTTGCTGATCGCTGCCGATCCTTGTCAACACTGTCAGGGATCCTGACTCCAGGCGGTGTTTTTATTTGAAGCTGCTCAGGACGTTTCTCGTGCTCTGCGCTGCCTGTTCCTTGGCCCCAATCCCTCTTCCAATGCTTGGGACTGGGGGGGAGGACGCCGAGGGCCCAAAGCGGGTCTGGCGACTAAGGGATCCACTCCAGGCCAAAGCCAAAGCTGGATTCCTGTGCCAAGGTCGAGTTGCGCAAGCTATAGCGAGCAGAAAGGCGAAAGGAAGGGCTGATGGCGTAGGCAGCGGTGATCTC